>JBAUOX010001321.1:0-1775 GCA_049579985.1 Isosphaeraceae bacterium
ATGACCGGTCCCGGGTGTGGATGGAGCAAGATCAGTCGAGTTCGAGCCCCCTACGATAATCTCGGCCCAGCGGTAAAACCATTACAATCCCCAGAATCGGCAGTCTATATCATGGACAGCCTCCTAGCCCGGCATAGAACGATTGCAGGGCCCTGGCGATGCTCAGGCCATAAGGACTTCCCTTGCTGGAGAGCTTGAGCTTGGACAGGGCGTACTGGGTCAAGGATCGCCGGGCCTGAGCCGCCAGAGAACTCGCTTCCTGGCGGATCATGCGGTAACGGTCAAAGTCTAGCCCATAGCGAGTGTGCTGGTGAAGCAGGTAGGTATTCCGCTCGAAATCGACCGTGGCACTGGCCAGTGTGCCCCGAACGTGAATCATCTGCTCGGCGAACCCAGGGGAGAACGAGAGATGCAGGGTGACAGCAACCGGCCCTATTAGTGCCTCGATGCTCCACCGGCGATAGAATTCTTGATCCCCTTGTAACATCGCCCGGTTCGATGCCTGGACTGCGGAAATCTCAAGTGGGCCGACCAGGTCGAGAATGGGAGCGAGGCAGTGCGGCCCTATTTCCAGAATGATGTTCCGCGGATCCCTGAGCATCCAGAGGTTGAACGGTCCCGACTGGAGCTGGTCCAGCCCTCGATTCCACGTGATCGTCACATGATCGGGCCGACCTACCTTGCCGGACTTCAGATCATCTTTGAGATTTTCATAGGTTGGCGCAAACAGGAAATTGTAATTGACTCCGATCATAACTCCGCGGGCTGCTGCTTGCTCGATCAGCTCGGAGCACTCCTTGGCAGTGATCGCCATCGGCTTTTCCAGCAGGACATGCAGGCTCCTCTCGATCAGGGCAGATGCCGCGCGGGCATGGAGGTCGGGAGGCAGGAGAGCGTGAGCTGCGTCGAGAGCGAGTTCCCCGTCTTCGAGCATCGCATCCAGCGACTCGTACGATCGGGCGACACCATATATGGATGCCCGAACGCCTGGGCTCGAGACAGGTCCTTGTCACAGACCACGACCAATGAGACGCCCGGGATCGTGCTCAGTGCCTTGGCGTGCCAGTCGGCGGTATAAGCCCGTTCCCAAGAGCCCGACGCGAAGTGGTTGGACGGCTTTTTTCATTCCCAAGATTCTTGACCTTTCCCAGACGATGAATTCTTACAGTGTAATTCAGCCCGCCGCCGGGTCCCCGCTCGGGACAGAGCCGCGGTGTTCGATCACCAGGCTTCGCTTGCCGGAGAGTCTTCCGAGCCAGTATCGAATAAAACCAACGGCTTGCGGGAATTTGGCTAGAACAATCCACACCGCGTACAACTTGGCATCCGGCAGTGACCAGCCGCGTTGGACTGCGTAATAGCGACGGGTTCGACGGTACAAGAACAGATAGCCGGCCAAGAGCCCAAGGCTCAATCCCCAGGTCGGCCAGGCGAGTAAGAGGGCTGCCAGCGGGATGAGAATCCCCCAGAAAACTGCACTCCGCGTCTGCCGGACATAATGTCGCTCCGGAGTTCGGCCATGCATGGCACTGCCCTCGGCGTATGCGTGGCCGGTTCGCAGGCTACGTTTCCACCACTGTCCGAACCGCGTCATAGCCATGTCGTGCAATGCCATCTCGGCGTCGATCCGCAAGACCCTCCATCCCTGCCCGCGCATGCGCAAGCAGAGATCAGGCTCCTCCCCCGCGATGAGCGTTGGGTCAAAGCCCCCAGCCGCTTGGAAGGCGGAAACCCGCATCATGGCATCTCCACCGCATGCCTTGGCCTCGCCAACT
>JBAUOX010001322.1:0-7328 GCA_049579985.1 Isosphaeraceae bacterium
CGAGATGATCGAGCGGACGGGGACGGAGTCGTCGCCGTGGATGTTGGTGGAGGGGAACAACAAGGAGTGGGCGCGGGTCAAGGTGTTGAAGGAGGTGGTGCGGCGCGTGCGCTCGGCCCTCAAGTAGCGTGTATCGCGCGGGTATGGTAAGGAATATGATATGCTTTATGTTCCAACATTTCATCAGGTGAGCATCCCATGCATGGACACCCCGACGCCGCCAATCTCCCGGCCTTGCCGTCCCGCCCTCCCCTCGTCCCCGAGGCGAGCGACTTCCTCGAAGGCGACGCCCCCGGCTGCCGAGAAGGTCGAAGCCTTCCTAACAAGCGCCCTGGACGCCACGGGAAAGGACGCCACGGCCGTGGCCAGTGCGCTGGTCCAGTGCGCTCTTGGGGTCAGACCTAGTGTGCGCCGTGAAAAGGTGTTGGTCTCCAGTGGGTGCAATTCCCACCCGGCAACTGGGTCGCTCCAGCCGGTAGCCATCGGAGCGGCGGTGGAACCATTCGTGCCACCTTCGGCGGCGCCCTCGCGTTCCGTGAAGTTCCGGGGACAGCATACCTAACTCCGAACAATTGAGTATGGTGTCCCCGGAACTCGGGCATCATCGACTACGTTGCTGATTACATCTTTGATGAGCCACTGATCTTGGTTGCCGAGGACGGAGCCAACCTTTACTCAAGGTCAACCCCCCTAGCTTTTGTCGCGGAGGGGAAATACTGGGTGAACAATCACGCCCACATCCTAAAGCCGCACGACGAAGAACGCGCATACTGGGCCCACGTCTTGGCAACCGTTGTTTATGACCCCTGGATCACTGGGGCTGCACAGCCCAAGCTGACGAGCGAGCGGCTTGGATCTATCCCACTTCCAAGCCCACCGAAGCCGGAGATTGTCAGCATACTGAATTGGTTGAACGAGCGGCTCGAGAAGATCGACACCCTGGTAACCCGAGTAAGTGCCGGTCTCGAGAAGCTTGCCGAATACCGCACCGCCCTGATCTCCGCCGCCGTCACCGGCAAGATCGACGTGCGAGGGGAGGCTGAGTGATGGCGATCTACGAGATCACCGCCGACCAGATCCGCAAGATCCCCGAGACGACTTTCAGCCTGGCCGGCCTGCGCGAGCGGTACGACCTCCAGCGTCTGCTCCGCTTGCACTTCGACGTCATCTCGCCCGATACTCTGATCATCGCGCGCCTTTACGTCAACGCAAACCAGGGGTAGCTCCTTCGAGGGAAATGCACCGATGCTGACCGAGTTTCTAGAGAAGGCCATTGGGCTGAACGCTGACAGATTGGAGATTGAATACAAGGACCGTCAAGAATTGGTTACTGCGTTTCGCGGTAACCTGGGCTTTGGGATTGGAGCCGTTGATTCGACGAAGAGAGACGAGCTGTTCGAAGACTTTGAGCTATTAAGAAAATCCAAGCGGGTAACGCTGTTGGGGAAGGTGTACCGCTTGTCATTTTCCGAATCCGAGAGTTTCGGGGAGACGGTTTATGCAATACGGTGGAAACGAGCGGATCGACCCCGCCGCTCAACCTGATTGCGTCGAGCCTCATCCTTCGCAACCTCGATGACATGGATGGTCCGGTGACGTAGCAGTCCATATTCCTGTTTCCTGTCCCATTGCTACTCACGGGGCGGAGAAGGCCATCAGCCCTTACCTCACGAAGATCAGAACGAGCTACCCACCCATGCCGCCGGTCCTGAGTGAGAAGAACTTCGAGGCGACCATCGAGCAGGGACTGACCCAGGCACTCCCCGCTCCTGGTCCCGCGACCGCAAGGCAAAAGAAGGGCCTATCCCTGGCCGCTAGAGCGGTTTTCCTTCGTGTTGCGCACGTCTTGGCCTGGGCGGGCTCGACAATTCCTCAAGCTCCGAAAGAGCGGCAGTTCATAGCCTGGGGCGTCAGCCCCAGGACCCAGGAGAGACGACAAAAGATGCCTTTTCCAGCCCCATCGGGGCGGCACGCGCGAGCCGTGGCCGAGCCCTCCTGTCGCCCCGATTGGGGCTCGGAACAGGGCACGGGTCGCTTGGGGACATCCTGGGGCTTACGCCTCCAGGCTACGAACTGCCGCCGCTACGCGGCTAGGGAGAACCCCGTGATCTGCAACCCGTGAATCCGCGGTTGTGGGTTGCATGTGGGCGATGCGAACGTAAACCGATCTAATTCACGGAAGTGACCGTCTCCTGCTGTCCCTGCTGCCGGTAGAATGGCGTTTCGGCTGAAAGAATCGTGCTGTGCCGGTATCATTAACTTGGGAACAGTCGCTGAATTCAACTAAGAAACCCTTGCACATTTCCATGCTTGACCCATCGTCACACGCCGACATCCTGAGCGGGCGGGGGTTCACCCTCGCCGACTGGTTTGTGCTCAGCATCCCGGGGCAGTGGCCTATCCGGGCATCAACAGTCCCCAAGCTCGCGTCGCAGCAGTCCGAGGAGGATCCGCGGGGCTCGATCTCGGTCTCCGTGGCGAAAAAGACCCTCGACAGTCTCATCAACCGAGGTCTGCTGGAGGTCGTGAAACATCCCCGATTGTCGCAGTTGATAGCACGGCACTCCAAGGCTGGCTGGCCATACCCGGTCCACGGATTTCCCATGGAGGGCGATGTCGAGTTTACAGACCTGGGAGCAGGGACGTTCAAGAGCCTTGCCGATCTGCTCTACGGGCCAGACTTCTTTTCATCAGCCAAGGTCGATTCCGACGATGGGCAGGAGCTCATCTATTACTCGGCTTCGGCCGATCAGGCCCGTCACATTGCGGAAGAGGCTGAGAAGCAAACGCCAGGCCGGGTCGTCATCGTCGAGCCGATCGGGCCCTGGTGCATCTTCTGGTGGAAGACTTTTGCGTCGGGCTATCGAGTGTCTGTCCTGAAGAAAGGCCGCTCGGCCCGAACGCGTCTTCCCGGGCGAGACCTGGACGTCGCAGCCATGCGCTTGCCCGAGGAACCCGGCCCGCAGCAGCCCCCCGACGCCGCCGCGACGCCATCCGCGAAAACGACAGTGGACGTCTCTGAGAAGAGCTTCGAAGCCACGATCGAACAGGTCCTGACCCAGCCCTATTCGGAACTGGCGGCGTCTGGCTCATCGAACGGAAATCCACCGGTCGCGGGTGGATACCGCAAGAGGTCTGCCGGCGACTACGCGCGGAAGCTCTGTCTCGACCCCGAGGTGGTCTTCGACTTTGTCTATGCGACCCAGCCCAAGGAGTGGGAGAAGCTGAAGGCCCAGCATGGCGCCGAGGTCAAGGCACGGTTCCTTCAGCGGCTGGCTTCCGAGGTCGCGAAGCATGGGACGCTCAGCGTGCTCCGGCGTGGCATCAAGGACTCGGGTTGCACGTTCCGGCTCGCCCACTTCCGCCCGGCAAGCGGCTTGAATACCGAGACCCAAAAGCTCTACCAGGCCAACCAGCTCAGCGTCACCCGCCAGCTTCACTACAGCGACAAGAACGAGAGCAGCCTCGACATGTCCCTGTTCCTGAACGGACTGCCGATCTTCACCTCGGAGTTGAAGAACCCGTTCACCGGGCAGACCGTCGTCGACGCCGTCGCGCAGTACAAGCACGACCGCGACCCGAAGGAGCCGCTCTTTCAGTTCGGCCGGTGTCTCGGCCACTTCGCCATCGACCCTGACCTGGTCTACGTCGCTACCAAGCTGGAAGGGCCGAAGACCTGGTTCCTACCATTCAACCGCGGCAAGTACGGCGGCGCCGGGAACGAGCCGAGTGCCACGGACTTCTCCACTGCGTACCTGTGGAAGCAGATCTGGAGCCGCGACAGCGTGCTCGACCTGATCCAGAACTTCCTCCACGTCGTCGAAGAGGAGGACGACGAGGGGAAGAAAACCGGAAAGAAGAAAATCCTCTTTCCGCGCTATCACCAGCTTGACGCGGTGCGTCGCCTGGTCAAGGCGGCCGCGAAAGACGGACCCGGCCAGCGCTACCTGATCCGGCATTCCGCCGGGTCCGGCAAGTCGAACTCGATCGCCTGGCTTGCCCACCAGCTCGCCTCGCTCCACGACGCGAACTCGCAACGGGTTTTCGATTCGATCGTCGTGCTGACCGACCGCCGCGTGCTCGATCGCCAGCTCCAGCGCACCATGGCAGACTTCGAGCAAACGCCCGGCCTAGTGGAGAACATCGACCAGACCTCGAAGCAGCTCAAGCAAGCGCTCGAGGAGGGCAAGACGATCATCGTCAGCACCCTACAAAAGTTTCCTGTGATCGCCGGCCAGATTGGTGAGCTGCCAGGCAAGCGATTCGCGGTCGTCATCGACGGGGCCCACTCGTCGCAGTCGGGCGAGACCGCGAAGGGCTGGAAGACCGTGCTCGCCGTGTCGAGCCTGGATGAAGCCGAGCGGGCCGACGCCGTCGCGGACAAGGACGACCTGGAAGACAGGATCGTCGCCGAGATGAAGAAGCGCGGCCGGCTGCCGAACGTGAGCCTGTTCGCCTTCACAGCGACGCCCAAGCCCAGGACCCTGGAACTCTTCGGCACCAAGCGACCCGACGGCAAGTTCGTGCCGTTCAGCCTCTACACCATGCGGCAGGCCATCGAGGAGCGGTTCATCCTCGACGTTCTGGCCAACTACACCACGTACAAGGTTTACTGGAGCCTGCTCAAGAAGATCAAGGACGACCCCCGCTACGACCGGGAGAAGGCGAGCGGCCTGCTGCGCTCGTTTGTCGACCTGCATCAGGCGACCATCGACAAGAATGTCGCGATCATGGTCGATCACTTCGCCGAGCACGGCTGCCACAAGATCGGCGGCAAGGGCAAGGCGATGATCGTCACGCGCTCCCGCCTCCATGCCGTGCGCTACAAGCGGGCCGTCGATGCCTACATCAAGAAGAAGGGCTATGCCTTCAAGGCCCTGGTCGCGTTCTCAGGCACCGTCAGGGACGCCGGGATCGATCACACCGAGGCTAACATGAATGGCTTCCCGGAAATCCAGACAGCCCGGACCTTCAACCGCGACGAATACCGGTTCCTGATCGTGGCGAATAAATTCCAGACGGGCTTCGACCAGCCCCTGCTGCACACCATGTACGTGGACAAGAAGCTGGGCGGGGTCAACGCCGTCCAAACCTTGTCCCGGCTCAATCGCGTTCACCCGGGCAAGGACGACACGATGGTTCTGGACTTCGCCAACGAGGCTGAGGAGATTCAGAAAGCCTTCGCTCCCTACTACGACAGGACCCTCTTGAGCGAGGCCACCGATCCGAACCTGCTCTACGACCTTCAAACCAAGCTCAGCGAGTTCCACCTCTACACGACCGAAGACGTCGAGCGGTTCGCAGGCATCTACTTCGACTCCAAGGCGACCCAGGAGTCCCTGCACGCGGCCCTCGCTCCGGTCGTTGAACGCTACGAGGCCGCGACGCCCGAGGACCAGCGCGGTTTCAGGAGCTACCTCGGCGACTACGCGCGGCTCTACGCGTTTCTCTCGCAGATCATCACGTTTACCGGCGCCGACCTGGAGAAGCTCTACCAATTCGGCCGCCTCCTGCTCCGCAAGCTCCCAGTCAACCGAGAGCAACTCCCGGTTGAGATTCAGCAAAACATCGACATGGACTCCTACCGGCTCCAGCAAACCTCGTCCGGCAAACTGCCCCTGGAGAAGGGGACGCACCCGCTCGAGCCACTGAAGGAGAAGCAGGTCTTCGGCCCCCAGCCCGAGCAGGTCGAGGCACTCTCGGCGATCCTCAAAGACTTGAACGAGCGTTTCGGCACCGACTTCACCGAGGCCGACAAGGTGATCATCGAGCACCTGGAATCGAGACTCAACGAGGACGCCGCTCTCCAGACCAGCGTCAAGGTCAACGTCCCCGAGAACGCCCGCCTGACCTTCGACCACGTCGCCAACGACAAGATCCAGGAGCTGATCGACACCCACTTCAAGTTCTACAAGCAGATCAACGACGACGCCAACTTCTCGCGGTTCTTCCTCGACTGGCTGTTCGAGCGGTACCTCAAGCGAGCCCGGGGGCAGGAGGAGGGGAACGTGGCGTGAGGATCAGGAGTCGATGGGAGAAAAGGTCAGGAGTCAACGTTCATACCAGATCGCGGCGAAGAAGGGATTCGTTCTTACAGTAACTGTTCTGGCAAGATGCCCAGTCTGCGGAACGCCGGTTTGCCTGGATCGTGCGATTTACCAGAGCAATTAGGGACGTCCCCTTCGCGCACCATTTCCACGAAGAAAACCGTTTTCGGTTCCTGACACGTTTTCGATTCCCTCGAGCAGGGCTTCCCCGACTCGACCCGACGACAATCCTCCTCCTGATCGTCGCGGGGATCGGCGGAATTCCGCTGTCGGGCCCCGTCGGGAGGCCATTCCAGGTCCTGGGGGGCGTGGTCCTCTGGCCAAGGAGGTTCCGGTGCCTCGAAGGGTTCCTCGAAGGGCGGTTCCCCCGACTCCACCACCAAGGTACACATCAGGGCTTCAACTCCCAAGACTTAAGCTTCTTCCGAGCCGTCCCGAAGTTGCCGAGATGGTAAACGGACGCCCCTGCCGGTGAGAACGTGAACGCCTCGAACTTCTCGTCGAGCAATTTCTTGAGGTAATCCCGGGAGGCAAGGCCAATTGTCACGTGCGGTTTGAACTTCTTGCCGCTCTCATTCGGCACGTAGCTCGCCACGTAGTCGATCGTCGGTTGATTGATGTCCGGGTCTTCCTTGGTGGTGACGAACGCCGCCGCGGTCCCCGTCTTCTCGGTGAACGGGGCGACGGCGTCGATCAGTTTTTTTTGGTACCTGATGAGGTCGTCCGTCGGCTCGATCACGATCCAGGCAGGGCAGAGATCCTTCCAGGGGAGGTAGTAGTACTTGTACGCCTTGAGTTTCCAGCCGGTCGGCTTCTCCTCGGCCAGGACTTTGCCGACGGCCTCGTAGACCTTGTCGAGGTCCGCCGTCTTCACGTACCGTTGCAGGATCGAGATGTGCGGGTGATGCGTCTTGTCCAGAGCGAAGCCCTGGGGGTAGCTCTTGAGCAGGCGCTCGTTGGCGGCCTCAGCCCGCTTGATCATCGTTGCGTCAAGCTCGAGCAGGATGTCGATAGCCGTGACCGGGTGCTCGGCTTCCGCTGCCTTCTCTTCCGCGCAGCCCGGCACGCTGCCTAGCGTGGCGGCGATGCTGACGGCCAGCGCGGTCAATGCCATTGTCTTCGTTCTCATCGGTTTATCCATTACGCTGGAACACAAAGTGAAGGTGAGCGCCGCTTGGGGCCGCTACTGATCGAAAGGAAACAGCCGCTTCCAATCGTCCTTTATGCTGACCACGACCCAGCCGCGTTTCTTGGCCTCGTTGTACAGGGCCTGGGTAAAGG
>JBAUOX010001323.1:0-7463 GCA_049579985.1 Isosphaeraceae bacterium
GTCGCCATTGACGGTCCATTTGAAGCCGTACTGGGGAAAACCCGCCGTACGGAATTTTAGAGGGGGAAGGGGAAACCCGAAGCTCAATCGAGCCCGCCGGGCGCCCCTTCCCTACTCGGCTCGAGAAGTAGCTGCGTCCCCGTCTCGGACACACCCTTGGTCGGGGGCGCTCAGCGCCACTGATTCAGCACGTGAATCCGATCGGGGATGAGAACTCCTGAGGACTCGAGCTTGTTGATCGCACTGGCGATTCCCCGGTCGGTCAGGTTGTGACGTGGGTCATTGTCGAAGCGGACGACGAGCACCCCCGAATGATGACCGCCGGCAGCCATGATAAGGTCATGCAGGTCGGTGAAGTCCTCAGAATCCCGGGTCAACACGGGTAGGGCCTGGGTGATCGCCGCGATAAACACTCTGGCGTCGGTGGCAGACAGCAGCCCGACGCCAGTGGCCAAGACGGGATCGTGCCCCTGAGCCCCGAGCCGCGCGGCCAGGCGTCGGTCGCTCATGTTCTCGTCGAGTAGGAGCCCCATCCCTGCGCGGGCCCGTCGAAGCCCCGGGCGCGAAGCTTGGCCGCCTCGCGGTCCCGCTCTTGCTCGATGAGAGGCCGATTCTGGGCCACATAATCGAGAGCCTCAAGGACCGCCTCAAGCGGAACCTGATAGTCCCGAGCGAATTCCTCAGGAGTTCGGGGATCAAAACCATGGATGGCCTCGTCGACCACCGCCGCCCGGATCCGCCGCCCCTTGAGGAATAACTGGCGGTAATTCGAGCCGGGACGCGGTTCCAGATGCTGATATTGTGTCGGAGTCTTGGTCGTCATGGTGCCTCCTTCGGTACTCGGGGCCATTATACTCCCAGGAAGATACACGCGACACGGTGGAAGCCGCTCCGAGTACTCGCGGCGTCTGACCACAGCGTCATTCTAGGACGGACGTCGAAGTGCCCCGACTTTTCATCACTCCAGCCGGTCGGTCAAGCAGGAGGCTCGAGAGAGCCCGCGGCCACAGCCTCCGCCGGCTGAGTATGACCCGCGGCAGCGCCCAGGCCGATTCCGGTTGCAAGCGGCCGGTGCGCGGGGCCTGCCCCCTGGGCGATCGATGTCCCGGCCACACCCGGTTCGGCAGCGGGAGTTTGCCAGTCCAGGCTCATCAGCTCGGCCCAGCGGTTGAGCTCGGGCACCGTTTGAAAAACCAGCTTCAGGCTGACCGTGATCGGCATGGCCAAGATCAGGCCGATCAGCCCCCAGAGATAGCCCCAGAAAAGACACGCGATCAGCACCGTGGTTCCGTTGAGGTCGAGAGAGCGTCCCATCACCAGGGGGGTCACGACGTAGCCCTCGATACCCACGACCGCCAGGTACATGGCAGCCACGAGCAGCGCATCGCCGATCGACCCCGTCTGTCCCATGGCGATGGCCGTGGGCAGAGCTCCGCCGATGATCTGGCCGATGTAGGGAATGAAATTGGTCAACGCGGCAAACAGACCCAGGATCAGGGCAAAATGCACGTTCAGACACCACAGGCCTATGGCCACCACCAGACCGAGGCCCAGGTTGATCAGGGTACGAGCCACCAGGTAATCCCGGATTTTCCTGGTGACCGCGGTGAGCATCGCGCTGGCTTTCTCGGCCTCGCCGGTCGTCTGGGCGAAGAATCGGATCACCTTGTTCGTGAGCATCGGGCTCTCGACCAGCAAGAAGATCACGAGCACCAGGATGATGAAGCCCTGGACGACCCAGATGGTGAAATCGGAGAGTCCGGCAGTGAGCTTCTCGATCAGGAGGGCACTGTTGGTGTCGCCCAGGCGGTCGATCGTGCCGGGCTCCGGCAGCACCGCGCGCAGGTAAGGCTGGTCCCGGGCCAGGTCGCTGATCCGCGCGCTCACCTGGCCGGCGAGCCGCTCGATGTCCGCCGGCAACGTGTGGGTGGCCCTGAGCAGTCCCTCGGCCGTCAGGCTGGCAACGTAAAGCCCGCCCATCAGAAGCAGCAAGAACAAAGCGAGGGCACCCGCCGGGCCAAAGGGAAACCAGCGGCGAAAGAACGCGGCCACGGGAGAAAGCATGCAGGCAAGCACAAGAGCGACGGCCACCGGCACCAGGATCATCCTCAGCAAGTAAAGGGCGGCGATTATTGCGAGGACTGCCAGGATCACCTGCGAAGAAGCCGCGTACTTTGCCTGTCGATCCAATGGTGATCCTCCCGGTGAACTGACTTCAAGACGTCTCTCGGCCTGGAGATGAATTGATGCCCCTATCATCGCGCTGGCGTTGCCGAATCGCAAGATCCCCTTCACCAGTGTTCAAAAGGGCATCAACACGCTCGGCCGCCACGAACCGGCGGATCAAGCCACGAAGCACTGCCTCGGCCTGTTCGGGCGACTCCAGAGGCGCGGCTGTTGTCGCTGGGAACGCCGGCACCAGGCCGAACCAGGTCAGACGAGACGGCCAGCGGGAAAGCTCGGCGGACCGGTTGAACCGCTCCTGGATCCTGAGCGCCCAGACGACGCCCCAGTGGTCCCGGAACCAGAGCCAGAGCCGTTCCAGAGAATTTCGCCCGAGCGATGGCCGCCGATTCGACCACTCCGCAAGCCACCAGCCAAGGGCCAGCGACCACGCCACGGTCGACCAGACCGCGGCGCGAGCCTCGGCCGTCCAGCCCGTGCGCGTCAGCCCGAGGACCTCCAGGACCAAGCCCGCACCCAGCGACAATGCCGCTAGGCCGTATCGGGTGGGCAGAAAGTTGGTCACACCGGCCAGAACCAGCAGCCCATAGAACAACGACCAGGGCGAATCAAGCTGAACTTGCCCCAACCCCCGCGGCCGCCGTAGCCGGCCTCCTGCTTCCAGCCAGGGGATCAGAAACACCACCACCAGCAGCACCATCAAGATCGCCCACGCTCTTCCACCCGGATTCCTCGCCCCCAGCACCGATGTCAAGGACGCCAGCATCGCCAGGACCATCAGATACGTAATCCGCCCCGTCCACGGCCGACCTGTCTCCGGAAGCTCGAATAATGCCTGCACCTGAGCCAGCAGACCGAGAGCGATCGTCAACCCCGCCCAGACCAAAGCCCCGCGCAGCGCCGTTCCTTCAGCGCCCTTCCAGGCGCTCAGCCAGGGTCGGACCGCCCCGCAAAGTGCGATCATCACACCCCAGGGAGCAAGTGCGGGAACGAGCATCACCAGCAAGCCCGAGATCACCAGTAAGACGGCCCAAACCGTGAGCCGCCATCCTATCCACACAAACATGCAAATTCCTTCGGTGGCATAATCTGGGAACTTTAGGAAAAATTTACAGTCCGTCTTGAGGGCGCGATATATTGGATCCAGGTCGTGCGAGTGTTACCGATGTGATTGGCGATTTTGAGAGTGTATCCGATGATCACAGCGATAGTGAGTGCGGTTCTGCTTCTTGTCTCGCCGGCCGGGGCATTGCCTTGTGGTCACGACAAGGTCCGCGAAGAGTGCACGGTCTGCGCCGAGGAGACGTCCGCGGTGCATGAGCAGATCTCGCGGTTGGAGTCGTGTTCGGGCTGGATGGCACGGCGGAAGGCTGCGCGGGCGTTGCGCAAGTTCGACTGGAAGTGCCACCCGGAGGCGGCGGAAGCCCTGGCCGGGGCCTTGCTGAACGACGACTGCGGCCTGGTGCGTCAGGAGGCCGCGGAGTCCCTCTCCAGAATGCGCCCGTGCCTCGCCGTGGTTCACGAGGCGGTCGCCCGGGCGGCGAAGTGCGACGCGAGCTTGCTGACCCGCTGCTGGGCCAAGAAAGCGCTGAAATCACTGGGCAAGGCTTGTGCGGATACCTGCTCGATCTGCGGACCCGGCGACCCTGTCGAGGGGGGCGATGCGCTGCCTTTGGCGCCGCGTTCGGCGCCCTTGCCGATGGACTCCGCGGTTGAACCGTTGCCGCTGGCGCCGGCGCGGATGCAGGTGCCGGCCAACCCGTCGGAGGTTTCGCCCTTCAGCCCGAGGGTCAGCCCTCCGTTGCCGTCCCCGGCTCCTGGACCGGGATCGATGCTTTCGCCCGATCCCGCCGGGGGGCTCGTTCTGGAGAGTCCTTCCTTGCCCGCGCCCGTCGCTTTCCCCGGCCGGCGTCCCAACCTGGCCTGGACGCTGTCGGGACGCGAAGATTGACGGCGAACTTTGGTAAGGCGGGGCGATCGCGCTCAGATTTCGCCGATCGTATCAGCTTTGGTCTCCGCGGCGACTGGCCTCTTGCCGGCCAGAGCGACGACGAGCAGCGCGGCCGCGATCACGCTGAAGGCCGCGATGGCGGGCAGCAGGAATTCGGGCTCTCCGCTGGCTGACTTGGCCGAGAAATCGAGCTTCTTCCCCAGGCTCTCGAAGACGACAAGCAGGGCGATGATGATGCCGGCCAGCGAGCCCCCGGCGATCAGGCCGGTGGACATCATGGTCCCGGGGCTCATGTCAGACTCCTCGGCGTTGAATTCCCGCAGCCGGTCCACCGCGGCGCGGATCAGGCCGCCGACAAAGATCGGCAGAGTCGTCGAGAGGGGCAGGTAAACACCCACCGCAAAGGCCAGGGACGAAACACCGGCGAGCTGAATCACGACGGCCAGCACCGCGCCCAGGATGACCAGGCCCCAGGGAAGGTCTCCCTTCATGATGCCGTCGATGATCGTGGCGAAGAGCCGGGGCTGAGGCGGGTTGAACTTCTTGAGCTCGGCTCCCGAAGTGGAGTAGTTCAGTCGCCCGCCGATTCCGGGGTCGTTCAAGAAACGTGCCTGACCGGTCTCGTCCACAAGATATTTTCCGGGCAATACTCCTGGCTCGGGGTTCACGACCCACCAGACCTTGTACGTCTTGCCGTCCTTGCCCACCTCGGAATCATGCAGCTTGGAAACGTCGGCCTCGACGCTGGGAAGATCCGCGGGGCGGTCCGTGACGGTCGAGTAGGCGTCGTTGAGCCAGAGCAGAATCCCGCCCATGAAAATCGCCGAGACGAGCGCGCCGACCAGGATCGCAACCTGTTGCTTCCAGGGAGTCGAGCCGACGAGGTAGCCGGTTTTCAGATCTTGCGAAGTCGTGCCGCCGTTGGACGAGGCGATGCAGACCACTCCGGCGATCGACAGCGCCGCCAGGCGGTACTCGGTCCCGACCCAGCCCAGGAGGACGAAGATCAGGCAGGTCAGAAGAAGCGTGGCGATGGTCATGCCCGAGATCGGGTTGGAAGACGAACCGATGACACCGGTGATCCGCGAGCTCACCGTCACGAACAGGAAGCCGAAGAGGACGACCATCACGGCGCCGATGACCCGTCCGATCGTGTTTGTGGGAATCAGGTTCGACGTGGCGATCGCGGCCACCAGCCCGAGGCAGCCAAGCAGAACCAGCGGCATCGGGATGTCGCGGTCGGTCCGGGGCCGACCGTTTTCCTCCTCGCCATTGCCGCTCGCGAGCTCCCGCTTCCGGCTCGAGCCCATCGCGCCGAAGCTGCCCAGAACCGACGAGATGATCAGCGGCAGGGCGTTGAGCATGCTGAGGATGCCACCCGCGGCCACCGCCCCGGCGCCGATGTACCGCACGTACTGGCTCGAGATCTGTCCCGCGCTCATCGCGCCGATCTTCTGCTGGCCCGGCGGTAACACTCCCGGCAAGCCGTCGCCGAAGTAGGCGATCATCGGAGTCAGCATCAGCGCCGTGAGAATTCCGCCACCCACCATGACCGAGGCGATTCGAGGCCCGATGATGTAGCCGACCCCCAGGAGGACCGGATCTGGCTCGAGTGAGACCACGGCCTTGGTGTATCCCTTGATGCCCGTGATCGCCTTGTCCCACTCGCTCGACCAGAGCTTCAGCCCTTTCATCAGGATCTGGTACACGAAACCAACGCCAAAGCCCAGGAAAACCGTCCTTGCGTTCGACCCGCCGTGCTCGCCGACGACCAGCACCTTGGCGCAGGCGGTTCCCTCGGGATAGGGCAGAGTACCGTGCTGCTTGACGATGAACGCGCGGCGCATGGGGATCATCATCAGGATGCCGAGCAGGCCGCCCAGCACTGCAACAAGCATGACCCGGGTCCACTCCAGCTCGTACCCCAGGAGCATGAGCGCGGGCATGGCCGCGCCAACGCCGAAGGCAATCGACTCTCCCGCCGAGCCGGCCGTCTGGACGATGTTGTTCTCGAGGATCGTGGTCGGCCTGGTTCCGAACGCCCGGGAAAGGCCCCGGAAGATGGTGATCGCCAGGACCGCGACGGGAATCGACGCCGACACCGTCATGCCGACCTTGAGGAACAGGTAGAGCGACGAGGCACCAAAAATGACCCCCAGCACCGAGCCTAGAAGAACCGCCGAGAAGGACAGTTCCGTGAGCTCGGCACTCGCCGGAATGTAGGGTTTGAAGGAGGTATCATTGGAGTCAGCGGTCATTACCGGGCTTCCTCGCGTCAGAGGGTGGACCCCGTCTCCATTCGCGAGAGCCGCGATAGCACCGAGGGACTGCGCTTGACCTCGGAGAGCCGGTCGACGATGTCGCGCAGCACGTCGATCATGCACTGGCCGGCGTCGATGTCGTAGACGATCTCGGGGGAATAGAAGCTCAGGGTCTTGTACGTGTCCTCATAATAGGTGCTCAACCGGCGGCGAATGACCTCCTCGTTCATGTCGTCCAGTCGGTTCTCGCGGAGGGCCCTGATCTTGAGCCGCTCCATCGCCAGCTTCGTGTCCTTGATATGGAGATGGAAGATCTGGACGACCTCGAGCACGCTGTCGAGCATCTCGGCCTGGGCATAGGTACGGGGAAGTCCGTCCAGGATCAGGGTGTGCTGCTCCGGGAGCACGACTTCCTGCATCTCCAGGATATGGAGGTGCCGCTTGAAGATCCGGACCGTCAGCTCATCGGGAACCATTCGGCCCTGCGAGGTATACTGTTCGATCTCGCGGCCGATTCGCCCGGACTTGGGAATCTTCCGGAAAATGTCTCCCATGGAGATGTGGATCAGGTCCGGGAGCTGTCCCAGCACGGCCCCCTGCGTTCCCTTGCCACTGCCGGGCATGCCGAACAGCACGTGGGTGCGGTACCTGGTGGAATAATCGTCCATGGGTTCCGGTTTCCCGGGGTTGGCACTCATGAGATCACCTATCGGCGAAAAACGCGTGACAGCAACAATCGAACGTACCAGGCGAGACCAGGCACGCCCCGACCCACAACCCAAACAGGGATCAGACGGCCTTCGATGTCGCAAAACCGACGCCGGTCGAGATCTGGTCTCTTCCATTCTCTCCTTCAATCTTTCTCATTTCCCCCGGCTGGGAGCAAGCCCTTGCAGGAAACTCGTCTCTTGTTGATCCGTCACGCCGAGACCTCGACCCCCGATGTCTTCCACGGGGCCGAATCCGATATCGGCCTCAGCGCGTGGGGCGAGCACCAGGCTATGCGGCTCGGTGAGAGCTTGAAAGATCATGGAGCGCACACTCTCTATTGCTCGGCCATGCAGCGT
>JBAUOX010001324.1:0-3013 GCA_049579985.1 Isosphaeraceae bacterium
GGTGAAGATCGCTCGGACGTCGGCGGGGCCGCCCAGTTTAACAATATCGGACCTGTCCCGCTTTCGCTTTCTATCCCCCCCATAGCTTCAATCTGCCCCGCTGATATTCGCCGTCGTCACAACGCCCTTCGCGGCCGCCGCCGCGGCTGGCAGCTCGGGCAGAAATACGTCGGCCGGCCGATCAGGCCGGGGATCTTCGTCTTCTCGATCGGCTGGCCGCAGCAGCGGCAGGGCTCCTTTGCACGGCCGTACGTGGCGTTCTTCGCTAGAAACCCGCCTTCCAGCCCGAGGACAGTGCGATAGCCGGCGTCGAAGCTGGAACCCTCGGCCGCGATCGCCGTGGTGAGAGTCACGCTGATGGCCGAGTGCAGCCGCGCCAGCTCGTCACGCGAAAGCCGCGCGGCGATGCGCTGCGGGTGAATCCGCGCGGCAAACAAAATCTCGTCGGCGTAGATGTTGCCAATTCCCGCCAGGAGCTTCTGGTCCATGAGCGCCGGCTTGATCCCCCGCCGGGTGCGACGGAGCCGGGCTGTCAAGTCCTCGAGCCTGATCTCCAGAGCATCCGGGCCGTGCGACCGGGCGAAAGCCAGGGCGGCTTGCTCGGGGCTGGCGAACCATTGAATCTTGCCCAGCCTCCGTGTGTCGCAATACCAGATCTTTGCCTCGGGTTTCGCCAAGCGGAACGTCAGGCGAATGTGCTCGCCTCGGGGAGGCTGAACCAGCCAAAAGCCTCCAGTCATTCGGGGCTGGATGACGATCATTCCCCGCTGGTCGGAGAGCGTGATCGCAACCCACTTTCCCCGCCGCGCCACCTCCTCGACTTGCACCATCCGCCCGCGCCTCTCGAACTCCTCCGCGTCACAGCCTTGGAGCAGGAAAGGATCGTGCACCTCGATTCGTTCGACAAACCGTCCCAGAAACGCTGGGCGAAGACCACGCACCATGGTTTCCACTTCGGGAAGCTCGGGCATCAACGTCTCCTCAAAGGAACCCCGCTCCCATCGTAGCAGAGCCCGTAAGTCTGCGACAACCCGCCAGAAACCCGTCATCTTCATTCAATTTCCACCAAAAATTTGAAGGCTATTGACAACTTATGGCTTATACTGGAAACTTAATGAAGGGTCATGAAGAAGGGTTTCTTCCATCCGCGGGGCTCTGATGCTGGTAGAGACACGCCGCCGCCGCCTTCTCGAGCTGGTCAGCCGGCAGGGCTATGCGACCCTGGACGAGCTGGTCAGAACGTTGCGGGTCTCGGAGAGCACGGTCCGGCGCGATCTTGAGGCTCTTGACCTGGCGGGATCGGTGAAGCGAACGCACGGCGGGGCCGTCTACTCGGGCGAGGTTCGCTCGATGCCGGCGTTCGAGGACCGGACGCAGACTGCGGTTGCCCAGAAGCAGGCCATTGGCCGGGCCACGGCCGCGCTGCTCGAGGACGGTGATACGGTCTTGCTCGACGGTGGAACGACCACCCTGGAAGTCGCGAGGGCACTGCTGGGCCGGTGCGTCCAGGTGGTGACCAACAGCCTGCCGATCGCGCAGCTTCTGGCGTCGAGCCAGCAGACCGACCTGATCCTGATCGGAGGCTACGTCTATCCTCGGACCGGAGTGGCGATGGGGCCGCTGGCGATCGTCACCATGCAGGGCATCCGGGTTCGCAAGGCGATCCTTGGGGCCGGCGGGATCGTCGCCGACGGGATCTACAACTCGAACTTGCTGCTGGTCGAGACGGAGCGGCAGATGATGGCGTGCGGGCAGGAGGTGGTGATCGCCGCCGACTCGACCAAGTTCGGGCGGCTGGCCCTGGCCCGGTTGTGCGGCCTTGGCGAGGTTCACCGCCTGGTGACCGACCCCGGCCTTCCCGAAGAGTACCGCGGCATCCTCGAGGTGGCGGGAGTGGCAGTCCACCTGGCACCGCTTGGAGAAGCCGGGAACCTGAACGGGAGCTCGATCGGCGAGCCCCTGCGCTCCGTGACGATGAGGACCGAGGCATGAGCACGCTCGTGACCCGTGATCGGGTCGAGGCACTGGTCCGATCGATCATCCTGAAGCAGCTTGGGACCGGGTCGTCCGCGAATGGCAACGGCAACGGCCACGTCGCGGTCCAGGCTTACAAGCCGAAAGTCGTGGTGAATATCTCGGCCCGGCACTGCCATTTAACAGAAGCCGACGTCGATACACTCTTCGGGCCGGGGCATCAGTTGACCACCATGCGGCGGCTCTACCAGGACACCGATTTCGCGGCCAACGAAACAGTGGCCGTGGTCGGCACGCGGCAACGGATGATTCCCGAGGTGCGGATTCTGGGCCCTTGCCGCAAGTTCAGCCAGGTTGAGCTCGCGTTCACCGACGCGATCAGCGTGGGCATCGTCGCCCCGGTGCGGCTCTCCGGCGACATCGAAGGAACGCCCGGCTGCCTGCTCATCGGTCCCAAAGGCTCGCTCGTCTTGCAGCAGGGCGTCATCCGCGCCGCGAGACACGTGCACATGGGACCGAAAGATGCGGAGTATTACGGCGTCAAGCACCTTGATCGCCTGAATATGAGGGTGGAAAGCCCCTGCCCCTCGACGCTCGAGGGCTTGCTGGTGCGGACGCATCCCGAGTGGAAGCTCGAGGTGCACATCGATACCGACGAGGCCAACGCCTGCGACCTGGCCCATGCCACCAATGTGATCTTGACCAAAGAATGACCTGATTACCCGTTGGTTTCTCTCAGACCACCGAAGCGGTGCTCGGAATTGACGGCAACTGACCCAAATCCGCGGAAGGAGGGCCCGCAGTGGCCTCAGCAACAATTGAAGCGCTCGGAATGATCGAGACCAAAGGCTTTGTCGCGCTTGTGGAAGCCAGCGACGCAATGCTCAAGGCGGCCAACGTGGAGCTGGTCGGCTGGGACAAGATCGGCAGCGGCCTGGTGACGGCCTTCGTGGCCGGCGACGTGGCCGCGGTCAAGGCGGCTGTCGACGCGGGCGCCGCGGCGGCCAGCCGGATCGGCGAGGTCGTCAGCGTCCAGGTC
>JBAUOX010001325.1:0-1583 GCA_049579985.1 Isosphaeraceae bacterium
CTGGTGGACAACCAGGGAACCGTGTTGCTCGTCAGCCACGACCGCGCCTTCCTCAACGACGTGGTCACCAGCACGCTGGTCATCGAAGACGACGGGCAGGTGAAGGAGTATGAAGGTGGCTACGACGATTATCTCCGCCAGCGCCCACCAGAGCTTGCGGTCCAGTCGCGGCCGAACCCGGACGCGTTCAAGAAAAAAACCTCAGACCCACCCCGCGAACAATCCCGGAAACTGAGCTTCAAGGAACGCAAGGAGCTGGAAACTCTGCCGGGCCGGATCGAGCTGCTCGAGAACGCCGTGCAGGAACTGCACGCGGCGATGGCTGACCCGTCCTTCTACCGCAAGGATCGTGACCAGATCGCCGGGGCGAGGAACCGCCTGGAGGACCTGGAGCACGACCTGGCCGCGGCATACGCGCGCTGGCACGCCCTGGAAGAGCTTGCCGGCTGACTCAAGAATTCGACAGCGCCTTCAGCGGACTCGCGAATCAAGTCGCGACCAGCGGCCATTTCGCCCCACGCTCCACGCTCCACGCTCCACGCTCCACGTTCGCCGGGGTCCGCCGTCGATGCCGCCCGCCGAGCTGGATATCCATGGCCTGAACAGATGGCTCGTAAAATGTTGAGAAATGTTGAGAAACGCGGAGTTCAAGCAGCCAGACTGTCGCTTGAGCCAGGAGGGACAGGGAGCAAGCTTTCCTATCGATCACATCACGCCCAGCGCTCGGGGCAACGCGACCGAGCCGGCTCATCACACACTTGCTTGCGTCTCATTGTCGCCAGCCGGAAATTGGGTTCGTTTTGCTTGCCCGATTACGCCTTGAGTTGTCCTAAGTTGTTATCCACCAACGACTAACACCAGAGCGAATTGGGTTCGTTTTGGCGCTTTTCGATCACCGCCAGTTGCTTGCCGTCGGCTTCACTGTCGACTGGCCACTATCCTCTCGCCCCACGCCCCACGCGCCGCCATCCTCCGGGGCCCGCGGGGTCAGGTCGTGCGCAGACCCTCCCCGGCTGGCTACTCTGACACCGACCGCTGAATTGCCACAGACCGAACGGGGCCCGATCTCGACGAGTGGGCCCTCTATCTCATTATGCGCCGAACCAGGCGATTCCTGCGCACAAATCAATCCGTTCCTTCCCACTCGCCGCTGCTCACCCGTTGACCGTTCTCTCGTGGCCGGAGGCGATCAGCGCCAGTGGATCCAGGGATGCCGGCCGCATGGCCATCAGCCGGAACGAGTGTCGTCTCCTTGTCATGGGTCTGCGCCATCTCAGCGGCTAGTCCGTTGCGAACAGCCGACCTCGAACGTCAGCCAGTTTCTTGACGAGCAAGGACGCGATCGTACTGACTTGCGTCGATACATCCTTTTCTGGATCGATTGTCAGGCCGCCATAGCGCCGCGTCTCGTCGAACATCCCGGCGGGAGCGGTCGTAAACCAAATCGGTATTACGGCGTCCTGCCCGAATCGCGACTTAAACTGGTCAGATTCGAACTTCGTCCAGATCTTCTTAGGGTACGAAGGGCCCAGAAGAGCAACCACGAACCGCGCTTCTGACTGATAGATCGGACGAAGGTACTC
>JBAUOX010001326.1:0-1899 GCA_049579985.1 Isosphaeraceae bacterium
GCCCGTGCCACCCGCCATCGTGGGACCCGCAACGATTATAGGTTGCGTAACTACTAGGTTACCATTTAGGAAACCTCGGCCAGTGATCGTTGCTGTACCCTTGTCCGAGATCGAGACAGTGGTAGACCCTCTAAGTGTGACAGTGATGCCGGGATCACCGAGAACTTGGAAGGCTCGCGTAGCGGTCCATTCTACGGTGATGGGAGCGAGGCTATTAGTAGTGACCGTGAAATCTAGCTCATCGATTTCGATGCCGTTCGAGAGTGGTGTCCCGGTTGCCGGGACAGGCCCGCTGACAGAGAGAGTTCCATCGCCGCTCGTGATCGCAGGGGGCGTGAAGTCGATCGGATTGTTGTCGAAATAGATTGAGCCAGCTTTGCCGGGGAAAGCGAAGCCGAGCACACAGGCGACGGAGACGAGCATAAGCGATAGTGGATTACGCATTTTCACGGTCTCCTGGTCTCAACGCTCAAGGCCCTCGACCCCATTCGGCCCACCCGCGGTGCGCCCTGTGGAAGAGATCGGTTCGGTCAGACAAATGCATGGTTCTTAACCAAGATCGCGGTCGGATTCAAGAGTGCTGTCCTTGATTTTTTTCAACGGTCCGATAGGTGGCTAGAAAATCCCGTTGAACGAAACCGCTTCGCAGTGGGAAAGACGAAGGCCCCGCTCGTCGCCGGTGGACCTCAGCAACTCGCGCCACCCGCACCATATTCTCCGCTTCCTTGAACTAACCGCTCCAGGGTGGTAACGTCGCAGTTACTCGGCGAGCCTGCGTCGGCCTTGCTTTGCTCTCGCCTCGCGTCAGCAGTCGCTTGCCCTAACCGCCCCTCTTGCCCGCGCGACCAATCTACAGTATCAAAGCAAACCGTGTGCCGCCCCGCGGCTTCGTTCAAGAGCCTGTACCCGAAAGGCCCCAACGGCTTGCGGTGAAGCCATCGTCTGCGTCGGCCCTTCGGGTACAGGCTTCTTCCTTTTCTCTACCAGTCGCGGCCCCAGCTTTTCAGGCTATTGATACCCAGCTCGGCGCGCGGCATCGACCGCAGACCCCCCGGTTTACCCAGGCAGTGCTCAACGAACAGTCTCTGCCGGTAGCTGGTTCGGGCAGGGGTCTCCCGACCTGCCCAAACCAGCTCAACAGTTCTCTCGCCACTCGCCACTCCCTCTTCACTGGAGAAAGCCCTGGATCAAAGCGGGCAGGGCCTCGGACTCGTCCTCGAGCACGTAATGCCCGGCCTGCTCGAAGCGATGGACCTCGGCGCGGGGAAAGCGCCGGATCCACTCGTCCAGAAAGGGCCGGTCGAAG
Organism: Isosphaeraceae bacterium; assembly: GCA_049579985.1. GTDB lineage: Bacteria > Planctomycetota > Planctomycetia > Isosphaerales > Isosphaeraceae > Aquisphaera. The sequence continues at coordinate 1,307 of JBAUOX010001326.1, forward strand.
ACGAAGTCGCGCATTCCCCAGCCGATCAGGATGGGCACCGACGCAAGTTGCTCGAGCCGGGTCTCGACCCAGGAAACCAGGTCATAAGAGCGATCTCCGGGTCGCAGCGGGATGTCCTGAACGAACCGGTGGATCGCGATCCGGTGCGCCCAGGAATCGTAGGGAGCCACGTAGGCATAGCGCACGGCGCGGGGGAGCCTTTTCCTGGTGCAGCCGATCACGGCCGTGCCGCGGGCGAAGGCGTTCAGGCCGCGGACCACCCACGATCCGATCGGCGTGTCACGGCAGACCCCGAGAGCCCAGGGTAGCGACTTGGCCCGTGGCATGTGGAAGGCCGCCGTGTTCATGACCACGAGCCGGGCGATGCGCTCAGGATGGCGGGCGGCGTAGGTCATTCCGATCATTCCCCCCCAGTCGTGCATGACCAGGGTGACGTTGCGGTCGATCCCCAGAGAATCGAGCAAGGCCTCGAGGTCATCGACCCGGCTGGCCAGCGTGTAGGCATAGCGCGCGTCGTCGGGCTTGTCGGAATACCCGCAGCCAATGTGGTCGGGAACGACGGTCCGATAGGCGGGGCTGAGCCGTTCGACCAG
>JBAUOX010001327.1:0-3104 GCA_049579985.1 Isosphaeraceae bacterium
CCCTCCGTGGCGGGACCCGATTCCGGCGTGAAGTATAATGTACGAAATGAGCACAGACTGGACAGCCTAGGCTGGAGCTGAGCACATAAGTGGCGTTCAGGGATAGCGTCAGTTACAAGGACACTGAACGAGCTAGCTCGAAAACCGATGTCACTCGTGACGATGATGCGGTTTTCACTCTGGCTAGCAGCAGTCGGGAGAAAAGTAGGAAGGCGGTACAGGTCTTCGTTAAACGTTCGTTCGAAACAGTACTGACGCTTAGAAAAAGGACGATACAATGCGAGTCGTATCTTCTCGTCGTCGAAGGCGATGTAACGACCACGAAGAAGAGAGCGTTTCGTGTTACGTATCCATTTCAGCACATCTGCATCTATTTTGAGAAAGTCGTCGAGGAGCTTCGGAGAACCCATTCGTTTCCAGCGGTCGAGCTCTGAGTTGAAATTCTCAATCATTGCTGCGGTTCGTGTGGCTAAAGTCTCGCGATTAACATCATAAACATAAGCGTCTGAGTTGGTTTGAACACCGGGACTGTAGACTTTGAAAATTGCCTCGGTTCTGGTTGAAGTCGATGAAGCTGCTTTCGAGGCTTTTGTGCCGAGAGGCATGAATACTTCAAATTCATCGGCGTTCTTAGGGATAAGCCAGGTATTTCGACTGTCAGGAATCAGAAATTCCCATTCGATGCCGCTAACGGTCTGCCGCTCTGCAAGCCATTTGAGCTTTTCTTCCCTACGCATATCCTCCGGTACTCGATGGTAGAAAAGGCGGTGGCCTTTATGCTTTGATGACCTCACGGCCACGGTGATGCCGACTCCGACTTGGATTCCGAAGACGTTGTGTGTCGTACCGCTGAGCTTGGGGTTCTTGCGGACATTTCCATGCAGGTCAACGTGGTAGATACAGGTAAAATCCTGATAGAAGTGCTTTCTTACCCCGTCGAAGGCGAGTTGGTCCACGAAACTGTTATTGGTCACCATGCAAACGATCCCGTCACGTTCTTGGAGGCGGTCAGTGGCCCAGCGAAAGAACTTAATATAGGGGTCGTACACCTGCATTGTGAGAGTCGAGGCTGAGTCTTTGATGTATGTGCCACTTATGCGATGGTCAATGACGTCATGTTTTCTGTTTTTGTTGTTGTCATTCTCGTCCTGCTGACTCTGATTGTAAGGTGGGTTCCCGATGATCACCGTGATCGGCGTTTTCTTCTGTCGTTCGACTCGGGCCGAGTTCGCTTCGGTCATGAATGAGAGCGTTTGTTGCTGTCCTTCGGCCAACTCCAGCGTATCAACGAAACATAGCCCATCAAACGCCTCGTAACTTGCCGTTTGCTCAAAATATGCATGCTCGATGTTGAGGGCGGAGACGTAGTAGGGCAGAAGCATCACCTCGTTGGCAAAAAGCTGATGCTGGTAAGCTCGGGCCAGATCGCGGCGAGAGATGCGGCGGAGCAAGTTGACAATGAAATTACCTGTGCCAGTGCAGGGGTCCAGGATGTTCACATTGGCGGAACCGAGTGATAGGTCGAACTCGTGTTTGAGCACCTCCTCGACGCTCGCACACATGAAATCGACGATAGCTTGCGGGGTATAGACGATGCCGTGGGTATCGGCGATTTTGACTGAATAACCTTGGAAAAATCGCTCGTAGACCGTGTTCAGGAAGTGCTGCTTCTCGTTGAAGTCATCGATGCTGTGGGCTGCATCCTCGATGGCACGATAGAAGCGGTCGAGCGACTTGAGGAATTGGTCCCGGTCGAAGCTCTGGCTCACCAAGGCGGTGATCACTTTCTCCACCTCGGCGGCGATGACGTTTCGCTGGGTGAATTCGGCGTTGTCGAAGATTTTGCGAATCAATCGCTCGGTGAGAAGATGCTGGACCAGCATCTCATCGACCGCGTCCCTGCGGATGTTCGGATTGAGGGCCTGCTGGCAGAGAGCGAAAAAATCGTCAAATGCCGCCTGAAACTTCTTGTTTCTCTTGTGGGCGTCCTTGATCTTTTCGTTCAATCCGCCCGCAAGGTCAGGCACCCGGTCCTTGAACTCCTGGACCGCTTGCTCAAATCCCTCGATGTCGGGTTCCGTATAGGCGTAAAAGCCGCTCAGAAGGTCGCATAGCCCCTGGGGATTTGAAAGCTCAACGCGTAAAGCTTCCTGCCCGGTTTGGTAAAGAACCGCCCGCCGGGTGTCCTCGAAAATCGTATTGGTAAGCGGGTAGCCTTTTCCAATCTTCTTCCCGATTTCCTGGTCGAGATCGTCGTGCGTGTCCTTGGCTTCCCAATAGCCTCGCGGTAGGTTGAAATCATCCCGGAGCGTGCCATCGGGAAAGATGATTTTACCGGCGACCTTCATCTTGAGCTTCGGGATGAGCGTCCAGTTCTTCAGCCGGGCCGTGTCGGCTAAAAGACGCTGAAAAGCGGTCTCCAGCGCTCCTTCGTGCTCGACACCCAGGGCGCCGTAGATCTTCAGAGCCTCATAGTAGGTCTGAATCGGTTTGCTCGTCGGCTTGATAGAGACGTGTTTTGACATCCGCTCGGATTCGCATCGTCCGGTGCTGTTTGTCTTCTGGCGTCGTAGTTTAACAAGTCGCACCGTTCGGTGCAGCGTGATGCTAATCATTTCAGGGATCGAGCAAGCGAATCCCGGGGCGACATGCAAAGGGTACATTCTTGTTGCTCGACGCAGGATGGGTAAGTTAGATAACTTCCCGTCATTGCTCGCCCCGTGTGGCCGAAGGACAGCGCTTGCCGTACTCGCGGTTCGAGGCTGTGTTCCGAGCACGCCCTCGCGTTGCCCCCGATTTTGATGTGATAGCATACCCTCCGGCCGACGCTCGGGCAGGCCGAGGCATGGCGGATGTCCCACGTGAGGCGAGCGGCAGGAATGACTTCAAAAGGTCCCAGGGGCCACCCACAGTTTAAACTAGGATCGACTGCAATTCAGACGTAAGCCGGCGGGGCGGCACCAGGGCCTAGGACGCCGCTAGGCGCGGCGCGGGCTGAACCTCGTCGGGTTCCCCGCGTTTTCTCGCTCCGCCCCTCCTGAAGCATCCCACAAGGCCGTCGCCTCTCGACCCTCCCCCTTTTCACTCGGGATGACTTTTTTGGG
>JBAUOX010001328.1:0-3359 GCA_049579985.1 Isosphaeraceae bacterium
GCAGATCCTCCGGTTCGATGGGGTGTTTCCATGGCGCTTTCCGTGGTCCAGGATCAGCACAGTGATGGAGCTTCGCCGAGGATCGCGCGCAGCCGGCGGAGGGCTCGGAGATGGCGCATGCCCGCCGCGGCCTCGCTCAGACCCAGGGCCTGGGCCGCCTCGCTGTTGGAGAGCTGCTCGAAGTGGCGGAGCAAGATGATCTCGCGGTCAACACCGTCAAGATCGTCGAGGGCCATCCGGAAGCGGTGCTGCAACTCTCCCCGCAGCGCCTCGGCCGCGGGGGTGAGCGCAGGATCGCGAAGCTGGGCCGCGAGGTCGAGCGAAGATCGGCCGGCTGACGCTTCTGAACCCGCATTCCATGCCAGGGGCCGCTCGCGATCGAGGCTCCGTTTGCCGGCCCCGCGGTGCCTGCGGTGGGCATCGATCACGTGGTCACGAGCGATCTGCCGAAGCCAGAGATGAAACGGCAGGGCCGGGTTACGCAGGTATTCACCCAGCCTCTGACTGGCTCTCAGGAGCACGTCCTGGACGATGTCGCTGGCATCGACTCGCCGGCCCAGCGCCTGGTCCAGCCGCAGTCCGATCATCCGCCGGAGGGCAGGGCGGTGACGCTCCCAGAGTTCGTCCGCGGCGGAAGGGTCGGCCTGCTCAACTTGCTTCAAAAGCCGCTTGGTTTCAATCGCATCTGGCCACATCCGTCAATCCCTGTCCAGGCCTGGTCTGCCCCGTGCGGATTGCCCCTCGTATTCCGCCCTGGAGGGTACGACCGACCGGTGATCCGAACCGATTCGTCAGTATACCGGCCGGTGCCCACTACTACAGCGCCAGATCGATCGCCGTCGAGAATACAAACGATGCCGGGGAAGTCGCTTGCAACAAGCCTGAAGCGCAAGCGAAGGGCATTGAACGATGTGCATTTTTCGAACGCCCTTCGCTTGCGCCTCAGGCTTGTGAGAGCGACCATCGTTTCCGATGGGAACTCCAGCTCCCGCTATCTCGGATGCCTCCGGGAAACCTCGTTAATGTCCCGGCTCACTCTGCGGTTCTTGTCGTGAGGAGTACCGACGCTCCAGAAACCAATGTCCCTCGGAGGAGTTTGCCATGTACGCCGTGTCCGCTTACATCGCCTACCTGTTCATCAGCATCTCGGTGACAATCTGGGTCGCACGGGCGCTTTCCAGAAATGGGCGCGTCTTCCTGATCGACACCTTCCTGCACAACGAGCCACTGGCCGATGCGGTCAACAACCTGCTGGTGGTGGGGTTCTACCTGATCAATGTCGGTTACGTTGCGCTGGCCCTGAGATATGGCGCGCGGCCAACCGACCCGGCCGAAACCATCGAGTCCATGAGCACAAAGGTCGGTCTCGTCCTGCTGGTGCTCGGCGGGATGCATTTCTTCAACCTGTACGTGTTCTCGAGAATGCGCCGCAAGGCGATGCTGCGCAACCAGAAGCCCCCGGTGCCCCCCGAGCAGTTCGTAAGCCCGGTCCACTCCTGGAACGCGGCCGAGTAACCGTCATCCGGCGGTGGGATCCTGGAATCCGTAAGCCGCCGGCCAAGTGTCCGAGGGAGAATTTCCGATGGAAAAGCTTTACGTCCTGTATGACGCCCGGTGCGGTTTGTGCAGTTGGGCCAAGCGCTGGCTGATGCAGCAGCCGGCAATCGTCCATCTCAGCTTTATCCCGGCCGGGTCGGTCCTGGCCGGGCGCCTCTTTCCGGGCCTTTGCCAGCCGGGCGATCCCGAGGAGGAGCTCGTGGTCGTCAGCGACGAGGGGGGCGTTTACCGCGAAGGCAACGCGTGGATCATGTGCCTGTTCGCGCTCGAGGAGTATCGCGACTGGGCTAACCGCCTGGCGCATCCACTGCTTCGCCCTCTGGCCCGGCAGGGCTTCGCCTTGCTTTCCGGCCAGCGGTCGCGGATCTCTCGCTGGCTAAGCCTGGCCAGCGAGAATGAGATCGCCGAGACGCTGCGCAGGGTCAGCGCACCGGCCTGTGCACCGTACCACGATGGTGCCCTGAGAAGTGCGTTGCCAATCACCGGCGACGCGGGCGATCTCCGGACACCTCGGCCAGATCCCAGACCTTGACCAGTCCGTCGTTGCCCCCCGTCACCAGGTTCTCGCCGGTGGACGAAACCGCCAGGCACTTCACCCATCCCTCGTGCGCCGGAACCATGGTCTTCTGCTCGAGGGTGCCAACGTCCCACAATCTCACGGCGCCGTGTTCATCACCGGTGACAAGGGTGTGACTGTCCTGGGTAAAGGCCATGCAGGTGAAGGCGGAAACCTCGCCGTGAAGGATGGCGCGGCTCGCTTTTTTCTGGACATCCCAGAGCTGGACGCCTCGGTCGCTGAGCGCCGTCGATGCCACCAGCTCGCCGTCGGGAGAAAAGGTCACGGCAAGAACCACGTCCTTGTGCCCGTGCAGGACGGCACTCTGCCGCGAGTTTTCCATGTCCCAGAGCCGCACGGTCTGATCCTCTCCGCCGGATGCCAAGACCCGTCCGCCTGGAGAAAACGCCAGCGCGGCGACGGGGCCCCGATGACCTTCCGGCGTTAAGGGCAAGCGATGATTCGCCAGGTCCCAGATGTGGATTCGTGAATCCGTGCCGGAGCATGCCAGTCTGGCGTCATCGGGTGAGAAGACCGATGTTCCCGACATTCCCGATGATGGAGGCGACACGTAACCGCCGGTCAGTACCCCTCGTCGTCGTCCTCAGCGACGATCTCCTGGGCGGCGATCTTTCGCCAGGCCTCGAGAGTCGTGCTCGGAGCGCCGGCGGCTCGAAGAGAATCGGCGACGGGGCCTTCGAATACCTTCAGCTCGGGGAAGGTCAGGAGAAGACGATGGATATCGGCCAGGTCGGTGATTCGCTTTGCGGTTCCGGATCGGCTGACCATACCTACCACCTTCTGCCCGATAAGGTCCACGGGAGGGACCACCAGAACCTCCTCGACGACCTGGTGAGCGGGGAGGTTTTCTACTCCACGAATATCCACGAGGTGACGGTTTTGAGGCTTGCGAACCTGATACAACCGATGGCCGAGACCATTCGCCACGGTCCGAATCCGGACAGCGATCTGAAATTTCCCCGACAAGTAAACTCGCAACTCCTCGGCCAGCTCCGCCGCCCTGGGCGAGAGGATGTCGACATCCTGGGTCATCCGCGGTTCATCAACGTACGCGTTCACCGCGTGTGCGCCAAAGAGCACGGCATCGGTCCGCCCGCGCAGGAACTCCAGCACGGCGTCGTGGATCGTCGCCAGCGGCAAGGGTTCACGCATGACGAACTCTCGAAATGTCAACGAGCCGTCCCCGAACATGGATCGCCTCCCCAGGTACCAGGCTACCCGCGCC
>JBAUOX010001329.1:0-3421 GCA_049579985.1 Isosphaeraceae bacterium
CGGCTGGGCTGGCCACACCGGCGGCCGCCGTGATGCTCGGAGGTTCCGTGGCCGCGACGGGGCTGGCCACGCCGCCGAGTGCCGCATCACTCGATGGCCAATCCCGAATCTGAAGCCGTCCCCCATCCATCGACACCACCGCCAAGTCTGGGGGATGAGCCACCGGCGTGGCGAACTTCTCCATCATCGGTAACGCGAGGAAGGCCTGGACCTGTTTCTCGCGCTGATCCACCCGCTCCTGGCCGATGCGCTCGGTCACGCGCTCCACCTGCTTCTCGGAGATCTTCAGGCGGGCCAGATTGAGCAAATCATCCCGGCCCGCGGCAAACGAGGTGTTCTGGACCCCGGCGTAGACGATCTGCTTTTGGACATGAGGGCTGTAGCCGCCGTGGTCGATCCCCAGACTCTGGGACTGAGGGAAAAAAAGCGGCCCGACAGGTGGGGCAGTAGCGTTTGGGCTCGATCCAGTCAACCGTCCCCACGGTGGTGGTGACGGCCCGGGGTTCGCCCGGGGGACCCGCTTGGACTGTGGTCCCGCAGACCCCACAGACCGGAGCGACTGCGGGCACGGCTTGGGCCTGCCCAGCCAGGGCCTGGGTCATCATACTCTGCGAGACGGCCTGGCCGATCTGCACGGCCAATTCCTCCAGGTCCGAGAACTTGGTGCCCCAGGGCATCCCCTCAAGGCCAAAGACCTTCTGGACGAAATGTTTTGCGACTCCCTGAATCAGCGTCTCCTGATCGACGACGATGGCAGCCGGATCAGTTGTGTGAGCCATCCCTAACTGCTCCTTCCAGTTGTGACTTGGCGGGATATGCGTTTCCAACATCCACTCTACGCGACCGGGCTTTCCGCTGCAAAGTATGTCGTGCACCCGACGTTCTGTGAGGTGTGCCTCAGGACCTGGACGAAAATCAACGAGCATGATTATGATCCAGATAGCCGATCTTCGAAAAGACCGCCTTTTCGACCCCATTTCAGGGCGTTTTACCCCCATCCGGCCCACGGATCATCACTGAGAGCGGAAGGGGCCACCCATTGCGCCTATTAGGGCGACGCCGTCCTTTTAACCACCAGCTTGCAAATCTTGACCTTGATAAGCTGGACGAGCTCTTCACTCGAAATGAGCGCCTCGAGCTCAGCCCTCGTAATCACGATAACGCGGATGCCCTCCTGGATGGCTCCCGAGACGACATCGTGAGCTCCGGTCCTCTTGTCGGCATCGCCGGAGATCCCTTTCGCTACGACCAGGATGCCAAAGTCGAGCCTGCGCCTCCGGATCTTCGAGATGAACCAGTCGACGTCCTTGCTCGAGATCGGATGCATGCTGCTCTTGCATTCAATCGGGATGGGTGTGTTGAGCGATTTGAGCCCACGCGGGTCCTGCTCGTTCCACGCGGCGGCGTCGATCTCTTCCGAGCTGAATATGCTCAGCTCGTTCCGTTCGATGTGAGTGATGCCGGGTATCTTCCCGAACAGGTAACAGAACAGCTCCTCGAACGCATCCCCCTTTGCGTCATCCGTCGGCGCCGTGTCTGACTTCTTGAGGAGTCGCTTGATTTTGGCCTTCGAGTACGCCGGCATCCTCAGCTCCCCGCGTGGACCCGCACGTTCCTCGCGTGCCGCAGGAGGTCGCCGAAGCCTTTCTCTTTCAAGAGGCGCAAGAATTCCTCGAGCGAGAAGACGAGGATCCGCGGGTCGTGCAACGCCTCCTGATCGATGTCCCCGTCGCTAGCCGTGTAGATGAGCAATCCCAACTGAGTGCGGCTCATGTCGAGCGCCCTCGTGAGCTGGGCAATGGCCTGTTCGAAGTGCTTCTTGCCCTGAAGCCGGGATTTCAGCTCGATCACAACCGGGTTCTTGATCAACGGCTCGAGGTCGTCCGACCACACCGCCAAGTCCACCCCGCGGTCGGCGGACGCCAGCTTGCCAACGACGGTCGATACCCCGCTCTCCTCGATGGCCCGACGGACGACGTCTAGGAATTCCGTCTCGGTCATCTGCCCGCGGTTCGCACGGATCTCCTCGATGAGCCGATCCGCCGCGGCGCCGAGCGGCTTGGTCTTCTTCACGCTGTCCTTCCGCGATTTCCCCTTGCCTTTCCCCTTCGGAGCCGCGAGCACTTGGTCGAGCCCGACCCCGATCGCCTCCTGATTATCGAGTTCCGTGCGGAGATATGGGACGTCACCGAGGAACAACTCCTCATCCGGCGGGACGAGCGCGAGAATGCGCTTCTTCTTCGCCAACGCGTAGCCGAGCTCGATGAAGACGTTCGGATTCCGGGTGCCGTGATGTGGGACGACGACGAGGACCAGGTCCGCCCTGTCGATACTGTCTTCGATCAAGTCGGAGATCGACCGGCCCGCCGCCTCGGCGTCCTCGAGCGTGAAGGGATCGAAGCCGCGGAGCTCGAGCGTCTCGCGGAGCTTGCTCGTATCGACCGACGCGGGCGCGGAGATGAAAACGCTGCCCTTCTCGGGCCGAGGGTAGCTGCCGTCGGGAAACGCCAGCTCGAGAATCCGACGCTTGTCATTGGCAGGGAGCGGGTCCCAGAACTTCCGTCGGGAGGTGGACCCCTCGGCCTCGGCCTCGCTCTCGATGTAGTCGGAGACAAACCTCCGCACCTCGTCCGCTGTCATCCGATCCTTGCCGGCCTCCTCGAAGGCCCGGCCGGCGATGGCATCCCATGTCCGGCGGATCGCGGCGGCCGTGTATTTCTCATCCATCGGAGCATCCTAAGTAGGCTGGCTCTCGGCCTTCCACGTTCCTGTGCCAAGCCATGCCACGAGTTTTCTTACTCAGCCGATTGCCCTGCCCGGTGCAGCGCGATGTTGATGGAACCTGGTCGTGATGGAAAGCACCGGGCTCTCCCGGAAACTATTTCAAGAAAACCTCTTGGAGGTCGGCACGCCTCCGTTGGTGGCCGGAATCTATTCTATCGCGGCAGCCTCATATTGAGGAGCGCGCCACCCAGGTAAGCATCGTCGGCCCGCTTCATCCACCTCGACGAAGCCGCTCACGACGAACTCAAGTCGCTTCCTGATCGGGCCATGCCACGGCCTCACTCGCTCTTCCGTCCCGTCACCCGGATCTGGATCTGGATCCGCCGCGCCGCCACCCCCGCGTCTTCCTCGTTGCGGACGAAGTAGAGCTCGGTGGTGCGGATGTCGCTGTGCCCGGCGAACTCCCGTACCTCGTGCTTCGTCGCCCAGCTGCGGATCGGGAGCAGAAACAGGGACGCAGCTAGTATCAATAACTAGCTGCGTCCCTGTTTCCATCCTGGGGCCACCCGGCCCCTTTGTTCGTCAGCAACCAAACAATATATTATCTTTGACTCCCAAATCAATCTGGGAACAAATCGGATGCGGCGTCACCGGTCTACTCGTGCGGAACTCCATCACTCGATGAGGCGCGGTACCC
>JBAUOX010001330.1:0-4318 GCA_049579985.1 Isosphaeraceae bacterium
GCGCGCAATCAAAGAACTCGGATTCACAGGAGGGCCGCTGGCCACTTCCTCGACGTTGCTCACGCGCGGCGAGTTGAAACGGCTGGCCGAAAGATACGGCGTCGAGTGCGCTTTGCCCGGGGGCCAAGTCGGGGCGAACTACGTCATCTACTACTTCGAAGCGTTCAAGGAAGTGACGGAAAGGAGACGGGAATCGTTGTAGGGGCTTGCGGAGGCATTTTTTTGTAGTTGCTCGCCAGTTGGTGCGCCAGAACGGGGGGGCGGGTGACCCATTTTACGGTGCGCAACCGCTGCAACCCACCCAGACGCGCGCACCAACTGGCGAGCCTAGGGTTTTTTGCGAGGATAAAACCGCAGTGCCGTCAGATTGCCGGTGACAAGTCGGCGAATCCCCGTATGATTCGCCGCCAGTCAGCCGGCCGAGTACCGCGGAACCGAGGGATGTGCCGCGCGAAGCAGAAGTTCGCCCAAGGAGGGGAGATGCGGAGCTTCGAACCAGGCCGCCAGCTCCGCTGGCCGCCAGGGCCCGTGGCCCGGATGGTCTGGCCGCTGGTCATGGCCTTGCCGGTGGTACTCAGTGGCTGCGCCTCGATCGTGATCCACGATCGGCCAGTCTTCGACCGCACTTCGCTGGAAACCGCATCCAGTACCACACCACCTCCCGCCGAGGCGCTCGCGCTCGTCCAGGCTGGCGTGGCACTGGACAAGAAACATCCCGAATGGGCGATCACGTACTACCGCGATGCTGCCCTGAAGGCGTTGCCGTACGTCCTGAGCGAGGAATTTTCGCCACGGCTTGATATCGATACCGCCACGGGAGCCCAGGGAATTTACCGGCGGGCCATCGAGTACACGCTGGAGACGACCCATCGACAGGCGATGGTCGAGGGCATTTCCTGGACCGAGTTCCTGGCACGGGCGGGGATCGGCGTGCAGGGGAGGCTGGGGCTGTATGAAGCGGCGCGATGGGAAGAGGCTTTGCCGACCCGCCGGTTCGAAGTCCAGGGTTTCCGCCATCAGTCCGGCCGGGGGGGTGTCGGTGCGCCGGTGGTCGTGTCCCTCACTCGATCCAGAAAGTGGGGTGAGCCCGCGACCGAGACGACCGGAGCACTGACCGAGCCCTGCGAGACCCACTTCCCGAAAACACTCTACCGCGCGGCCTCGGCGACTCTCAGGCCGGGATCCGGTCCCGGCGAACCGCTCGCAGTCCTCGAGCTGCACGACCCGGTGCTCGACCCCGCGATGAGCTGGCGGGCGGCAGCGAACGCCTCCGCTCTTCCACTTGCTTACGACATGACCGTCCCTCTGGCCCGTCAGTTCCATGTCGCCAACTTGAATCTGCTGGGTGCGCTCGGTGTCCTCTTTCCCTCGGAGTACGACGGCAGGACCGGGATCTACCTGCTCGACCCCTATGAGCCGGGAAAGATCCCCGTGGTTTTCGTGCACGGGCTCATGTCCAGTCCCGAGGCCTGGGACAACGCCATGAACGACCTGCGCGGCGATCCTGAGCTGCGAAAGCGCTATCAATTCTGGATGTTTTTCTACTCGACGGGTAATCCGATCCTGGCCTCTGGGGCGCGGTTTCGCAAGTCGCTGAGCGACCTGCGTACCCAGCTCGATCCCGAGGGCAAAGACCCGGCCTTCGACCGGATGGTCCTGATCGGTCACAGCATGGGCGGGCTGCTCTCGCGGCTGGCGATCGCCAGCAGCGGCCAGACTCTCTGGAACACCGCCTCCAAGGTCCCACCCGAGCAGATCGCGATGGATCCCCAGTTGAAGGACCTGATGATGCAGGCGCTGATCTTCGAGCCGGCACCCATGGTCAGCAGGGTGGTCTTCGTCTCGACGCCGCATCGCGGCAGCCCGCTGGGAGACGAGCTCGTGGGGCGGCTGGCCTCGCAGATGATTCGAGTTCCCAACGATATCTTGCAGATCCGCAAGACCCTGGCCAAGTACAACGGCCAGGTGAAGAACTCGGAAGCCTTCCGGGGCACCCGCTACGCGACCAGTGTGGCACAACTGGGTACGGGCAATCCCGTGCTCCAATCGATCAACCGGCTGCCGCTGAGCGAGGCGGTCCCCTATCACTCGATCATCGGTTACAACGGCAAGGAGCCGCTGCCCGCGGGGGGCGATGGAGTTGTCCCCTACACGAGCGCTCACATCGATGGAGCGCTCTCCGAGCTGATCGTTTCGAGCGACCACTCCGCCGAGGAGACCGATGTGGCGATCGTGGAGATGAGGCGGATTCTCACGGTCCACTACAACGAATACGCGCTCCAGCGGCAGGCACTGGCCCGGGGCCAGAAGCCGCCACTCCGGATCGCGCGCCCCCCAGGCCAGACTCCCGTCCGCTATGCGCTCACGCCTCCATCCGAGCAACCCGGCAACAACCGCGTCGCCGCCAAGACGGCTCCCCCCGATCTCCGAATCATCCGGTAAATCGCCAAGAACCAGTCCAGGTTCTCAATTCGTTGAGCTTCCTCACGACTGAAGCCGATAAAAGAGGAAGACACCACGTCTTGCCGGTAGGACCTCGTCTTTCCCTGATGAGCAAAACCCTGGTTGGGTCCGGCCCGGAACACGGAGAAGGAGTTTCCGTTCCATGCGTAAGCGACACAATGCGACTCCCTGGCTGGAATCGATGGAAGATCGGGTGGTCCCAAGCATACTCGGAATCAACGTGTCGCCCTCGGTCACGGCCGAGTTCCACAAGCTGGGGAATCATATAAGTAGCTACGCCAATAGCTTCAAGAACTACATCGAGTCCCTGAACCAGCGTCGGACTGGCCAGTCCGTGCAGACCCGATGGCCGACCAGCCACACCGCCTCTCATCACACCAGCAACACCCTGTTCGGTATTCCCTGGCTTAAAATCTGAGCTCGGTTCCGCAGCGCCGCAGCAACCACGAACTCCCGTTGACCGATTCCTCGGAAACCGGTACAAGCCCCGCTCAGAGGCCACTTCCGCGCCGGTCCGGCCGAGGGCAAGCCAGGACGGCTCGTTCACCGCCGGGACCGAGAGGGTCGCGTGCGGACCTGATCAGCGGATCACGCGTGACGCAGGGCCTCTGCCCGGGGATCCAGGTCCTAAAGGAGTCAGGTCATCGTGAGAACGCCTTCCTGGTCAGTGATCGTCGGACTTTCCATCCTCCTGCCAGTCGTCTGTCTGTCAAAGCCGGCCCGAGCCCAGAAAGACCCTGAAGTCGCCGTCGGCAAATCGCTCGAAGTTCTCAGCGAGATCACCCGCAATCCCAAAACGGGGATGCCCCGCCTGGTACTGCGCAAAGCGCAGGGGATCGCGATCATTCCAGACATGTTCAAGATGAGCTTCATCTTCGGCGCCCGGTTCGGCCGCGGAGTGCTGGTGGTCCGCCAGCCGGATGGCACCTGGAGCAACCCTGTCTTCATTCACCTCCTGGGAGGAAGCTTCGGAGCGCAGGCTGGCGCCCAGTCGACGGACCTGGTCCTGGTCTTCCAGAGCCGGAAGGGCCTCGATCGGTTCCTCAAGGGCAAGGGCAAGCTCACGCTGGGTGTGGATGCCGCGGCCGCGGCCGGGCCTGTCGGCAAACGGTTCGAGGCCGGCACCGACGCGGGACTTCAGGCAGAGATCCTCTCCTATTCCGACACCCACGGCATCTTCGCGGGCGTCTCGGCCGAGGGGGGCACGCTCCAGATCGACTGGAGAGCCAACACGCTCTATTACAACCAGCCCGTATCCCCCGCCGCGATCCTCGCGATCAACAGCCCGCTGGCCGTTCCGCCCTCCACCGTCTCGCTCCAGCAATTGCTCGCCGAGAAGACCGCCTGGCCCGAGCGGGTCGTCAAAGCCGGCCGGCCCAGGAAAGAACCGGTGATCGTCGACGGCGAGACCTCCTTCTTCGATGATCCGGACGGGATCGAGATTGACGGAGCGATTCGCGGGGACACTCTTCCCGACGCCGCCTCACCGCAACCGCGCGCTCCCGTTCGTCGCGAGATCAAGCCGCAAGCCGAGCCTTCCACCGCCGCCGACCTCGACGCCATTCCACCGCCCACCAGCCGAAAGAAAACGCCGGGACAGACCAAACCCCAGCCCCCCAACGACGAAGACCTGCCCGAAGCCATGCCGGCACCCGCTCCTTCCAGGGCCAAGCAACAGCGCAAGCCGCTACCATCGAAGCCCGAGGATGACGACGACCTGCCGGATCTTGCACCTCCGGGAACCTCCTGATCCGGCACGCCGGGCCGCAACTCGAACCAACACCCCGACGTACATGGGCCGCCTGGTACCATGCTGGCATGCTGCAAAGTTGCGGTTGACGGGTATTCTCTTTCC
>JBAUOX010001331.1:0-5494 GCA_049579985.1 Isosphaeraceae bacterium
CCTTCCTGCCCCGCACGGCGGAGACGTTCTATGGCGCGTTCGACTTCAGTGCCGGCAATGCCTGGGACCGGGTGTCCTACAGTGACGCGACCCGTCCCATGAAGGGGCTCGACTTGCGGATCACGGCGCCGCTGAACGGGGGCAAACCCGCGCCGCTTTTCCCCAAGATCGAGACCCAGAAGCCGGCGACCGGGTGATCCGGAGGGTGGTTGCAAAGGAAATGCGCGTCGTCAGGGCGCGGGGAGCAACGCCCGGAAACCGCGAAGCGGAATCGCGGCGGCGCGACCGTTCTGCGCGTGTGACCAGGCGCGGCTCAGGTGGTGTTTTCGGTCGGTTTTCTGCCCCTGACCATGCCGCGGAGACAGTCGATCCGGATTGATCCGTCGGGCTGGACCGAGGGCCGGAAGCCACGAATGGCGGGGCCGGTCAGAAGCTTCGCTCGAACGTTATCCTTGGAATCGCGTGGCGTGCCCCGGTCGAACCATTCGTCGAAATCGAGCTCGAACGACTCTTCCAGGAACGCGATCTGCTCGAGCCCGGCCCGGTAAAGCAGATCGACGAGCTGGCCGCCGGTCAGGTTCGTGGTATGGGTTTCGTCGCGCGCCCGCTCGATTGCTTCATGGTGCCCGGCAAGTTCGGGCTGGGGATCAGTAAGATGGTCGCTGATCACGAGCGTTCCGCCGGGGCGCATCAGGTGCACCTGGCGGGCCGCGAAGGCGAGCGGATCGATCACGTGGTGGACGACGTAGCGGGACAAGGCGCCGTCGAAGGAGGCCAGGTCGTCCAGGGCGGTGTCGAAGAGGGACAGTTGATGAAACTCGGCTCGATCGCTCCACGGCTCGCATCGCCGGCGCGCCCGCTCGATCATCTCCCGCGACAGGTCCACACCGACCACGCGGTACCCGACTGAGAGCAGGGCTTCGCAGACCAGGCCCGGACCGCATCCCGCGTCCAGAATCCTGCTTCCAGGCGGAAATCCGGCGAACTGGACCAGCCGCTCCAGTGCGGCCGGATCGCTCTGGACGGGCGCTCGCTCGAACCGTGGTGCTTGCACGTCGAATGCCCTGGCGAGCGCCTGGTCGTGGTCGTTGCTCATCGGTTCGCCTCGGTTGGGTGCTCGTCCACCACTCGCCTGCTCCTCAGGGGGCACGGAAGACGATCCGGCCCGCAGCCATGGTCCAGATTACGCGGGTGCCGGCAAGCCGGTCGTCGGGGCAGGTGAGCGGATCGCGATCGACTGATGTAATTCATCACGTCGGCGAGCGACTCGAAAACAGGAATGGGATGATCCGCCTCGCTGTGAGCCGCGCCCAGGGGGTGCACGTGGCTGTCGTAGAGCCCGGGCAAGAGAGTTTTCCCGCAGGCGTCGATGATCTTCGTGCCCGGCCCGACCAGCGGCTGGATCTCATCGTCGGTCCCGACCGCCAGAATCCGGTCGCCGCGAATAGCGACGGCCTGGGCGATCTGACTGCCTGCATCGAGTGTGATCACGCGGGCGTGGCGGATGACCAGGTCGGCATTGTTCGTGGGGCCACCCGCTTGACCGTAAGCTGGAAGGTCGACTGTCGCTAGAATAACGATCAGTAGCAGCAGCTTGAGCTCCGCGGAGAATCCGCGGGCCATCGCTGTCCCCTGTTTCATCCGAGCCAATCCTCGACGTACAGACCCGGGACTTGTTGAAAATCCCTCTTGTTCGAGGTCATCAAGGTCGCCCCATGGGCAGGAGCGATGGCGGCGATCTGCGCATCGCAACGACCGATTCTTCGAATCAGTTCAGGCCGAAACTTCCGGAACTCCGTGACAGCGCGCTCATCGAAAGGCAGGATTCGCCCTGACCAACGACGACTGTAGTGGTCCAGAAGCCCGAGGAAGAGCTGGAAGGCTGCGACCTGTTTCACTGCATCGTTTGCGGAATTGATCTTCCCCAGCGCTTCTCTGAGTTGTTCAATCGGGGTGATCACTGTAATACGAACCTGATCAACAGGAATGCCTTGCAGCCGCTCCTCGATGCGGTCCGCGTCCTTGGAGCCGACCCGCTGAAGCTGGGAGACGGGCTGCGTATCGAGAACGATCACGGTTGTTCCTTCTCAGCGTCTCGTGCCGCTTGAACGGCTTGCATCATCTCTTCGAAGGCGGGATCGTCATGAAAGTCTCCCATCAAGTCGCGCCAGGACTGGCTCGCTACATTTTTGGCCTGGGGCACGACCGTGATGACCGTGCCGTTCTTCAGGACCAAGTGCTCCGCCAACTCTCTTCCATCGATGAAGATTGAGGAGTTGCTTGGTTTTACGCCGGCTTGGCGCAGCAGGTCAGCAAGTGTTGATCCTTCGGTAAGGACCATAGTCTCGGTCCCAATCCCGGGGCGGAGCAGAGTGACCCCTTCGCACTTCCCATTGACTTGCTCGGTTCCCATTGAATGCCTCCGGAGTGAGCGCAGATCGACCATTGTCAGCTTGTTCCATTCTACGGTCCCCGACGGATCAATTCTCCGCCGATTCCTCGCGAATCTTCCGATACGCCCGCCGCGCCAGGTCGTAGGCCTTTCTGGCCTCATCGTTTTCCGACGGGCGAATGGCACGCTCTTTTTGCGACCAGCACTGATCGACGCTCTTCAGGCACCATTCGGCCGATTTCCTGGAAGCGCGAATCGGCTTGTCGCCCACGACCGCTCGAGACTCATTCAACACTTGTCAACCACTGCTTCGCAAGAGCGGCGTTTCGGGAGCGAGTGCGCTTTTCCTGCATTGTCGACCGTCGCCGATCGAGCCCTCCCCGGACGTCTCCTTGGTCCTGGACCGGGCTTGCTCGATCGTGGGAGCGAAGGACTGTTCTTGCCCAATTCGTCGTCTCGGAGTATGGTTCGGACGCGAGAAATGCGGAGAACGATGTGCCATGCGCCCGTCTCTCGCTTTCGGCGTTGGCCATGACGGCCCTGGAAGTGTCGCGTGATCCGCGAGACCTGGGAGGGATGCCCATGAGACACCGCCGGTTTTGCTGGCTTGGATTGATGATCCCACTTGCGGTTCTGCTCGCGCCTCCGTTTCTGTGGGTTCTGATCGTCTTGGTCGCGCCGACGAGCTGGGCGCGTTCCCATGTCATTGCGAAGCTGGAACGGTCGAGTGGGCGCTCCGTCCAGCTCGACGACCTCGATGTCTGTCTGGATGGAGGAATTGAGCTGACCGGCCTCAAGATCGGCGCGCCGCGGTCTGTCGGCGATCCATGGCTGGAAGCGAAACGGATCCAGATCGACGTCAGTCTGTGGCAACTGCTCTGGGGCAAGTTCGAGCCGACGAACCTCCAGGCCGACGAGGCCACCCTGCGAGTTCTCCGTCGCAAGGATGGTACTTTCGAGCTTGCCGACCTGGTCAGGTTCGACGGAGACAGCACGGCGACGTCGAGTGCTGAGCCACACCGTTGCGGCCCCAGCAAGCTGAAGACGAAAGTTCGCCACGCGCGAATTCTGCTGACCGACCAACCGAGCCAAACTCAGCTTACTTTCGATGAGGTGGAAGGGGAGGGGATCTGGGAAGGAGAAGGTGCGTTTGTCGCGACGCTCTCCGGCCGCTTGAACCAGGGGCCGTTCGAGTTCACGGCCCATCTCGATCGATCTGGAGGTCAGCCCAACTTCGAGGGGCAGTTCCGAACGTCCGACGTTGTGCTTGACCAGGGTATGAGCATGCTCCGTTACCTGGTGCCCGTGCTGGCTGGTGCTGGGGGGCGGCTTCAGGGACGGATGGCAATGGATGTCTACCTACGTGGACGGGGTGAATGCCGCGAAGTGTTGGGCAAGTCGTTGGTGGGCAATGGCAGCCTCGTGCTCGACCCGATCGAGCTCAACGGGACGCCGTTGATGACCGAGTTCGCGAAACTGGCAGAGCTGTCTTCGACGGACAACCTCGCCTCGATTCGGTCCGATTTCGTGGTACAGGACGGGCGTATCAAGACCGATCATCTCACCCTGACAGCCGGCCGGACTCCGGTCGCGATATCCGGTTGGACTGACTTTGACGGCCGCCTCGACTACCAGGTAAAGCTCGACGGGGTGGCTGACCGGATTCCCGACCAGGCACGGAAGCTCATCAGCGGCCTGGATCTGGACCTCAACTCCCTGACTTCGCTCAGGTTGAGGGGGAATGTGGACCGCGTCGTAATCACCGCCCCCGGGACCGCGGCCGAAAGACGCTCGTCGCTGGAGCAGATCATCGGGCCGGAAGACCGGGAACGCTTCAAGGTCCTGGGTCGTCAATTCCGAGACAAGCTAATGCGTTGATCGCCGGCCGAAGACCGCCGCGACCTGATGGTCAGTTCGACAGTCAGCCTGTCAACTGAATCACCTTCGCTTGCGCTTCAGGCTTGTAAATCACTTTAACCTGGTGAGCCGCAAGGGAAGAGGCAAGAAGGAGCCCAGACGTGCCCAGGCGTACATTGATTGGCGTGCTTACCATCTGGCCTGGCCTGGCGCAGGTCTGGACGGGTCAGGAGGTTCTGGGACTGATACTGGCGATACTGTTCGCGGCCACGCTTGACCTGGCGATTGTTGCCCGCTGGATCTGGATCGAAGCCTTCGCCCCGGGGTGGAGCGGCGTATTCGCGACCCTGGCGATCTTGACCTGGGTAGCCAGCTTCGCCTACACGCTCTGGTGGGTCTGGCTGTGCCATCCGCAGCGTTTCCGCCAGGAAATCGAGCGGCTGTTTCGAGACGCCATGGAGGCCTATCTACAAGGCCGCTGGAATGACTCGAGGAAGCGAATCGAGCGCATTCTGGCGATCGACGAAACCGACGCCGACGCACTTCTGCAACTTGGTACCCTTCATGTCCGCTTGCACCAGCCGGCTCTTGCCCGGCGCGCGTTTCGCCAATGTTTGGAGCTGGAGGGCGGGGCCAAATGGCGCTGGGAGATCGAGCAGGCCCTGACGCGTCTGGGTGGAGAGTGAGGCACTGACGGCGAGCGGATCGCCCTGGCGATTTTGGCCCCAATCCATGATTTGATGCTATCAAGGGATGGACCCTGGGTCCTACAACTCTATAATGTTGCCGGTTTCGTCCGGCGTAAGCTCCGGCGAACGCTTTTCTCTTCGAGCTCTTGTCTTTGAAATTTCGCGGCGAATGATGATCTCATAAGAACAGGGGCTTGCAGGGCCGCCGGAAAATCAGTCTTCTTGTAAGAGAGTGATTCCCAGACCAGACGCGACCGAGAGGGGCGTGAAATTGACCGCCCCTCGCTTTGCCTTTCTGAACTCTTGCCGTTTCCAGCGCCTATAATGACTTCGGTAGTTCTTGGGGCAACTCGCTGGATCGGCGTAATACCGTGAGGGTAGGATCGTCGGATCGGAGTTGACGAATGTATGAACGCTTCACCGATCGCGCTCGCAAGGTGATGCAGCTGGCCAATCAAGAGGCCCAGCGCTTCAACCACGAGTACGTCGGAACCGAACATGTCTTGCTCGGCCTGATCAAGGAAGGAAGTGGCGTCGCCGCCAACGTCCTGCGGAA
>JBAUOX010001332.1:0-6401 GCA_049579985.1 Isosphaeraceae bacterium
CGGTACCCCTTCTCGAGCAATCGCTTCATGTCGGGGGAATACTCATTCAGGACTTGCTGGTTATTGGCCTTCGGCCAGGGTGTCTTCGATAGCCACCAGACACACTCGACAGCATCTTTCACGCGAATCTTCCGTACGTTCACCCACTCAGCGGGCGATGGCAGCTTGCCGGGGTTGTACCAGAAAAACTCCTGGGCCAGGTGGAACCCCACCTCCTTGCAAAGAGCGATCAGCAGCTCGAAGTGATAGAGCGATCTCGTTGGCTGTCCCGGTTTCCACGCTCCGCCGATGTCCAGTACGAAGCTCCCGTCATCGCAAAGCAACCGGTGATAGTGCCGGGCAAACTTCAGAAACCAGGCGATGTAATCCCCTTGATTGACGTTCCCGTATTCTTTTTTGAAGTGCAAAGCGTACGGCGGTGAGGTTAAGATCAAGCTGACGCTAGAATCCGCCATCGTGGGCATGAGGTCCAAAGCGTCGGCGAGGTAAGCTTTTCCGTGTTCCGTGGCGTAGAACAGCACATGTGGCTTCATCCCGTGACTCCATCGCTCAGTTCGTTCAAGATCTCCTCTAGTGTACCTTTCCACACTCCCCGGGGGCTAGGTGGTACCGGCTGCATGATCACCAGATAATCCGGAAAGTTCGGTCTCCGCGCGAGGCGACCGGATTCGACGAAGACATAATCCCAGGTCCCGGTCTGGTTGAAGAGGCAGGCAGCCAGCACCTCGAAATCGTCGGCCCGATAGCCCCGCGTAAGCTCACGCCCCCCCACGAGTTGGTTGCGGGTCTTCTGGATCTCGACGCGGAAGTCTCCTTGGTAGCCCTTGGGGTTCGCTCCACTGCGGACGTTTTTGCACTCCATCCGGATCGTACGTTCCCCGATCATGATGTCGAAGTCGGGACGCCCGTTGGTGTCGTGCCAGATCACATCCTCGATGACGCCGCGGCTCTTCAGTTCCTTGAGCTGCTTGTACAAGAACCATTCCGCGAGCTTGCCCTTGACGTCGACCTGGGCACGGAACCCTTGCTCGATCGCACAGAGGATGTCCCAGCCCGCAGCGTTGAACTTGAGCTCGAGAGGGTGCTGGACGGTCTGTCCGTCGTCCGTGAAAGTCGGTGGCATCCTTGCCTCCTTCGCGAAAAAGTTGCCTCTTCATAAGGCTTCCCCGCGAGAGGGGCAGGTGGAACCGGGGTACACGCAACGGGACCAGGGGGGATCCCTGCTGCAAACCGGTCCAGCAAACCGTACGATTACAGCAGAAATCTCGCGATTTTCCAGGGAATTCGCGACTCCGGTCAATACAATGCATTGTCCGGACCTTCAATCAAGCGCTCTGCTTCGAGCCGCCCTCCACACGAGTACAACCTTCATGGATACGACACGCTCTGACGCCTCGCACCACCACGACCGTCCGTCCAACCAGCTCGCGGGGGAGACCAGCCCCTACCTGCTTCAGCACGCGCACAACCCGGTTGACTGGCATCCCTGGGGGCCCGGGGCGATCGATCGGGCTCGCAGCGAGAACAAGCCGATCTTCCTGTCGATCGGCTACTCGGCCTGCCACTGGTGCCATGTGATGGAGCGAGAAAGCTTCGAGAACCCCGACATCGCCGCGGTGATGAACGAGCACTTCATCAACATCAAGGTTGACCGCGAGGAGCGTCCCGACCTGGACCAGGTCTACATGAACGCGGTCCAGGCGATGACCGGCCACGGCGGCTGGCCGATGTCCGTGTTTCTCACGCCCAACCTCGAGCCCTTCTATGGTGGAACCTATTTTCCGCCCACGGATTCCCGGGGCATGCCGGGTTTTCCTCGCGTGTTATTGAGCGTGCACAGGGCCTGGAAGGAACGCCGCGACGAGATCTTGGGCGCGGCCACCGAGATGACCGAGCGGTTGCGCGCGATGGGGGAAATCGCCGCCGGCAGCGAACGGCCTCTCGATCTTCGCCAGCTTGACCAGGCGGCCAGGGCGTTGCTCAAGAGCTTCGACTCCACCTACGGCGGCTTCGGCTCGGCACCCAAGTTTCCGCATCCCATGGATCTGAGGGTGCTGCTCCGCCAGGTTGCGCGAACCGGCGACGACGCGGCCTTGCACGCGGTCAAGCTCACGCTCGGCAAGATGGCCCGGGGCGGCATCTACGACCATCTCGGCGGCGGGTTCGCGCGGTATTCCACCGACGAGCGCTGGCTGGTGCCGCACTTCGAGAAGATGCTTTACGACAATGCCCTTCTGTCCTCGGTCTACCTCGAGGCGTTTCAACTGACCGGAGAGCCCCGCTTCGGCCAGGTGGCCCGCGAAACGCTCGATTACGTCTTGAGACGAATGACCGCGGAAGAGGGGGGTTTCTACTCGACCGAGGATGCCGACAGCGAGGGCGAAGAGGGGAAGTACTACGTCTGGTCGCCGGCCGAGATCAACGAGGTCCTCGGCGCCGGACGCGGCAAGACCTTTTGCTACGTCTACGATGTCACGGAAGCGGGCAACTGGGATTCACAAACTATCCTCAACCTCCCGCGCCCGCTCGACCAGACGGCCAGACTGCTCTCCCGCAATGAAGCCGAGTTGCTTGCCGAGCTGGCCGAGAGCCGCGCCCGGTTGCTGGCCGTGCGCGACCGGCGCGTGCCGCCGGGCAAGGATACGAAGATCTTGGTATCGTGGAACGGCCTGATGATCGCGGCCCTGGCCGTGGCCGGGCGTGCCCTCAAGACCCCCCGCTACCTCGACGCAGCGGCCCGGGCCGCGGGCTTCATCCTCGACCGGATGCGCGCCCAGGGCGCCCGGCTGCTGCATACGTACAAGGACGGTCAGGCCAAGCTCAATGCCTACCTCGACGATTACGCCAACCTGATCGACGGCCTGACTCGACTGTACGAGGCCACGGGCGAGCCGCGCTGGATCGACGGTGCCCTCGACCTGGCCCGGGTGATGATCGACGAGTTCGCCGACGCGGAGCAGGGCGGCTTCTTCTACACCGGCAAGAGCCACGAGCCCTTGATCGCGCGGACGAAGGACCTGTTCGACAACGCGACGCCCTCGGGCAACGCAATGGCCGCGACCGCCCTGGTCCGGTTGGGCGCCCTGACCGGTCGTGACGACCTCCGCAGCGCCGGCCGGGCAGCTCTCGAAGCGGTCAAGGTCGTCCTTGAAAACGCCCCGTCCGCCGCCGGCCAGAGCCTGATCGCCCTCGACTTCGAGCTATCCCCCATTCGCGAGCTTGCCGTGGTCGCCGGCGCGGATTCGCAAGAGTACCATGACGTCCTGGAAGCCATCTACGCCCGCTTTCTTCCTGGAGCCGTGATTGCCCCCGCAACCCAGGAACAAGCCGCCGCCCTGGCCGCACTGGTACCCATGCTCGCCGATCGCCCCGCCCGGGATAACCGGACAACCACGTACATCTGTGAGAACTACGCCTGCCAGGAACCGGTGGTGGGGGTTGAAGGGGTGATCACCGCGCTGGGGAAACTTGGGCCGGAACCCGGCCCGGGTCGGTGATCTGCCTCATGTCGTAGCATTCAAAATCGGTCCTCACGTTCGGCAATGATGTCCTGGGCCAAGGAGCCGGGGATCTTCGCAAGGTCCTGGCGCACTTCTCCGATGGTCGGGATGTCCAGTTCGTTGTCCCGGGCGCAGTCGGCAACGAACTGGTGGTCGATGAGGTCCTCTAACGTGGTCGCGGCTTCGCGCAACCCTCCGTTGCCGGCACTGCCAGGAGACGGGCCGTGCTGGATGTGGTCCCGGATGATTTGCTGGACGTACTGGGCCGGATCCCGTCCACAGAGTCGAGCCCGCTCGAGGATCGCCCGTTCTTCGTCGGGCTCGAGATGGATGTTGATGGTCATGTCCTGTGTCCGCCTCGGTCAGAAGTTCACCTTGTTTAGCGTACCACAAGCGAAGCGTCGATCGCAAAAAACCTGGATCTCTCCCGGATGTGCAAGGGCTGGTCAACGCCGCTCATGAAGGGGTTCGAGTCGCAATGGAACAGTTACGGAACACTTTCCGTAACTTCTCCGTTGCTATTGGATCCCCATGGTCGACCGATGCCGATCTTGCCCGTGGCTCCGCGACGCACTTTCTTCGCGGGGGCTAGCCGTCCGGCTCGCGCATCAGCCAACTGATCCGCATCGAGCCGTAGGTCAGTTCACGCGCGGTGTGAAAACTGGGGGGAATGAGTGGTTCGATACTGACCCTGGTGGGGTGTCGCAGGCTGATCAGGCCACCGGGGGCAAGTGCCTTCGCGGCCAGCTCCGCGAGCATGCGCTCGAGCCGGGCGTATTCGGGGCCGGGTTCGGTGTGGGCGTAGGGAGGGTCGATGAACGCCAGGTCGATCAGCTCGGCCCCGTCGTTCATGAGTGCGGAATGGCGGATGGCCCGGTAGGCGTCGATCGGCAGCACCACGCTCCGCTCTTCGATGCCGAGCGCGACGATGTTCTTGCGTAAGTGGAGCAAGGCGCCGCGGTCGCGCTCGACGAAGACGACCCTGCGCGCACCCCGCGAAAGGCACTCCAGCCCCATCGAACCGGTTCCGGCGAAAGCGTCGAGAACGTTGGCTCCATCGATCCGGTCGCCCAGCGTATCGAAGAGCGACTGCTTGGCCCGGTCGGTGATCGGTCGCGTCGTCTCGGTCAGCGGGGGCAGGATCCTTCTACCCCCAAATTCACCGGCGATGATGCGCATCGATTGCTCCGAATCAGAGAATTGTCATGAAGGTCATCGAACCACGAATGGTCGTGAGTCTACCAATCGTCGCTCTTGTCTCTCCAGCATCGAGCCACGCATTCTGTCTCTCCGGTGCATCACCACGCAGAATCAGGCTGGCAGATACCAAAATAACGCTAGCGGGCTTCGCTGCCCCGCCATTCCTTGGCAATTGAGATGATGGACGAATGCGGGGTGGGATCCGCATTTCTGTCCAATCCGCGGATCTCACCCGTCACGCGATTGAACCTGCCGGAAAATTCCTCGCAGTTTTCCAGAGGAGACTGCCTCTGCCAGTGCGCTTGCCACTTTCGCCAACTTTCGACTAGACTTTGGTATAAGCAACAATCGCCAGGCCCCGGAAAGTGAACGGCTGGGCAGAGCCCCGGGTGGTGGTAACAGAGTTTTGGGTGACTTCGGGAACGAGGAGGGGGACGTGTCGATTCCAAGACGGAACGTCTTTGCCGTGGCCATGATCGTGGCGTTCAGCTTGTTCTGCTGGCAGGCGACGCAAGGGGCCAAACCCAAGGACGAGATGCTCGAGCTGTACGGGCTCTTTGTCGATGCCGTGGAAAAGGTCGAAGCGAATTATGTTCGTCCGGTCTCGCGCAGGGAGCTGCTCGAGAATGCCCTGGAGGGAATGCTCCAGAGTCTGGATCAACATTCCTCGTTTATCAACACCAGCGAATGGAAACAGTTCCGCAAGCAGATCGAAGGCAAGTTCGGCGGGATCGGCATCCAGGTCGGCGTCGATGCGGAGACGGGGCGGCTGCGGGTCATCGCCCCCATGGTGGGCACCCCGGCGTACGAGGCCGGCGTGCTGGCCGGCGACCAGATCATGGAGATCGACGGCACGTCCACCGAGGGGATGAGCCCGGACAAGGCTGTGGATGTGCTGACCGGGCGCCCGGGTACGGAAGTCAAGCTGAGCCTCCTTCACGAGGGAACCGAGCAGGCCGAGACGGTGGCCATCCATCGGGCCATCATCGAGGTGCCCAGCGTGCTCGGCGATCACCGGGGCGCCAACGACCAGTGGGAGTTCATGATCGACAAGGATAAGAAGATCGGCTACGTGCGGATCTCGAGCTTCATCCAGAACACGGCCGACGAGCTGCGCAAGGCGCTCGACCAGCTCAAGGAAGAGGGAGTCAAGGGCCTGATTCTTGACCTGCGAGACAATCCCGGCGGCTTGCTGAGCGCAGCGGTCGAGATCTCCGACCTGTTCCTGGAGAAAGGCAAGGTCGTCAGCACCGAGGGGAGGAACACGATTCCCAAGTCCTACCTGGCCCAGAAGGACAGCCCTTACGAGGAGCTGCCGATGGTCGTGCTGATCAACCAGAATTCGGCCTCGGCGTCGGAGATCGTCTCGGCCGCGCTGCAGGACAACCAACGGGCGACGATCATCGGTCAGCGGTCCTACGGCAAGGGCTCGGTCCAGAACATCCTCGAGCTGGAGGACGGCAGCAGCGTGCTCAAGCTGACCGTGGCCAGCTATCACCGGCCCAACGGCGACAACATCCACCGGTTCCGCGACTCCAAGAGCACCGACAAGTGGGGTGTGTCTCCCAACCCGGGCATGGAGGTCAAACTGACGCCCAGCGAGTATGTCAAGTGGTTCGTCGGCCGCCGCGACCGCGACCTGAAATCGGCCGCCAAGGGCCATTCCAAGACCGTCGAGCCCAAGCCGGAAGCCGACAAGGA
>JBAUOX010001333.1:0-2563 GCA_049579985.1 Isosphaeraceae bacterium
AAGATCCATTGGCCCGGGACGGGCACCTCACGGGTTTGCAGCCAGTGGAACACGACCGGGACTCCCAGGATCACGGCCAAGGCCATCAGGGAGGCCCCCGTGGTCAGGCCGCGCTCGACGGAGAAGAACGATGCCAGACGCTCTACTCGTGGGTTGCGGAAGACGGGATCAGCAAGGTGGGCGTAATACTTGCCCAGGAAGCCGAAGACTACGAGATGAAATCCGCTGATTGCCACCAGCGATGCCGTGTACATGAAGTTCGGGCCAAGGTGATTGCTGTAAACCCCGAACCCCGCCAGCATCACGGCGGGGATCGCGGCCAGGCCGAGGAGGGTCAGGAACATCCCCGGCAGGATGAACAGGAAGGTCGGCGTGCAAAGAAGCATGAACCTCAGGTGGCGCCAACCGTCGCGGAAGCTTCTCAGGTGGGGGGGACGATCGCGGCCATCGGGATGCAGCACGATCGGCACCTCGGCGATCTTCTGGTGGCTCAGGGTGGCCTTGACCACCATCTCGCTGGCGAATTCCATCCCCGGGGCGGCCAGGCTGAGTCGCGCGCACGAGTCCTTGCGGAAGCCGCGTAGTCCGCAATGGGCATCGCCGATCGGGCTGTGGAAGAAGAGGTTGAGGATGCCGGTCAGAACCGGATTGCCCACGTAACGATGCAGCCAGGGCATTGCACCAGGCCGGATTCCCCCACGGAACCTGTTGCCCATGACCAGGTCGTAACCCGCGCGCAACTGCTCGACGAACGGGGCCAGGGCGGTGAAGTCGTAGGAGTCGTCCGAGTCGCCCATGATAATGTAGCACCCCCGGGCGGCCTGGATGCCGGCCCGGAGGGCATGGCCGTAACCCCGCCGCTCGACATCGATCACCCGGGCACCATACCCCCGGGCGATCCCCTGCGAGCCATCCGTGCTGCCATTGTCAGCGACGATCACCTCGCCGCTCACGCCCAAGTCCTTCAAAGCCTGCAACGCCTTGCCCACACACCGCCCGACGGTCCGCGCCTCGTTCAGGCACGGCATGACCACCGAAACCTCGAACTCCCCGGCGGCCGCTTCCGCAGGATTGTAGACGCGCGCGACCAAGGTCGTGCTCATGATGACTCCCCTTCACACCCTCCGCCCTGACTCGGGACCCTCGGACTCAACAAACTCTCCCTATTGCAGATATAGGACACGAAAGCAGGCGTGTCCTGAACCAGACGTGAGGGAGGGACGCTTATTGACCAGGGAACAGACTGGGAACGATATCGGCTCTTGCGGAGTCACCTGCCCGATCGAGGTGAACGAAATACGAGGATTCTGGTCGTCGAGGGAGAGCGCCGTACCATTACGGCCACTCCTTAATAAGACTTCTCTCTCCATCCGAAGAGAGGCAAGGCCATCCGAAGAGAGGCAAGGCCATTTTCCCACAGAGATCTTTTTTCCACGGAGATCCTTGCCCTGGCAGAATCAACTGGGGCCAACAGGTTGAGCACGCCAGAAAGTTTTGCCAGACCCATCGCCGTGAATTGGCGATAATTCCCTTGAGGCATGAACCGTCGAGCGATCGAGGAATGGAATGAAGGTCCGATTGGCTCTCCGTCGAGCGATCGGAAGCGAGAGGCGTCCAGCCCGAGCGGGGTGACCCTAGGCTCTGTTTCTTATTCCTCATGCGTACACTATTTTCGGTGTTCTTTGGAACAGTGGTGAACGCCAAAAACTCGGGAAATTTGGGGGTCCCATGCTCCCGGCCTACTGTACATCAGACTAATAAGAAACAGAGCCTAGCGAAATCGCCACGAAATGCCGATATTTCACCGAGGCAAGAATGACCGGGTGAAATGGGACCCCTCAGTGGTTCGATCGGTTCCTCTGGTCGGGGCTCTGAAACCGGCCGATCACTCGGTCCATCAAACTATCGCGATGGTAAGGGCCCAGACCGATGCCAGAGCGCCGCCAGTCCCACGGCCGAAGCAGGCGTACCGCCCGCCGGTTTCAACCTGAAGGGTCGGACAACGGGCTGGAGCCGCGTCTCCTGCTCACGACCGGGCTGCGCCTGGGGTTGTCGCAGAGCCTTGTTCACGTTGCTCCCCGTACGGTCCACGCGGCTAACCACGCTCAGCGGATCGCTCCGACGGCCGAAATCAATGCCGAGTACGCCGCATTCGTGTCCGATTTCACCCTGGAGGAGACCGCGTACCTCGCATCACTCACGAGCCAGAGCACGAGCACAACCACCGTCTCCGCGACGCTGACCGCGGCCTACGCCGCCGGATCGGTCCAGATGCAGGTGGACAATGCCTCGGTGTTCGGGCCGAACGGGGCCTTCACGACGCCGGTCAATGCGACGGCCAGCGTGGGAGGCGTCCCCGTGGGGACGTTCGCACTCACGGGGCGCTCCGGGAACTTGCTGCTCATCAACTCGGCGCAATCGAGCCAGGTGAGCTTGAATTCGGGTGTGGTCTTGTCAGCCAACGTCCCCATCACCGTGGCGAACAGCGTGGCGGTGAGCTTCCCCAGCTTCATCAACAATCGCTCGGAGCAGATGGCGATCAACCTGGTCGTTTACTTCAAAA
>JBAUOX010001334.1:0-2097 GCA_049579985.1 Isosphaeraceae bacterium
GTCAGACCCATTTCCTTGAGCGGTCCGGCGAGTCGGTAATTCGATGAGATCCGGAACCTGGGGAGGTAGACCTGGACCTTTCGATCGGACATGCTTCTTTCCAGCCCTTCGAGACGTTCCGAACTCAACACTTCCTCGATCTGTCTCAGTCCATCGACTTGCTTGGGCAGGATGATGATCATTGCCAGAGCCTTGTCAGAATAAGTCAGCTCCAGGATCTGCAACTGATCGTGGACGGCGTAGCGGAATCGACCCTCCTGCCTCATCATGGGAACCTGGACGTTTTCTTTCAGTGAGATCGCGAACGGTGCGGGGGAAGTGGATTCCTTGGGAAACGGCAAGTCCCAGGTGCCCTTGAAGAAGAGGGCGTTGGCCAGCACAAGTCGCGTCTCGGGGCCGACAGTCCCGGCCGCCAGAAGGTCCTTGATCTGGTTCTCCGTGTGCGTGGCGACCCACTGGTTGATCTCCGAGCGGGCGTTCTCCGGGCTGGCCGCGAAATCGACCCGCCCCGCCTCTGCGCCATAGTGAGTCTTCAGCGTTCCGGTGAAACTGTCCAGCAATGAGACCCCTTGGCCGAACCAGAGGCGGTTGGCGATGTCGAGCCGGTACTTACGGTCGGGTGAACGCTTCGTCAGTTCATCGATTAGCCCACCACAGCCGGCACACAACTCCGCTGGTTCCGTGCCCCGCGGTATATTGAGGACGGATGTCATTTCTTCCGCCGTTTTCCCGCGAGCACCTGCGTAAGTCATTAACAGGATGGTGGAAACGCTGAAAGGCGAGACAATTGCGTTGGGCCGTTGATCCTCTCGCAATCGCTTGTAGAGCGCGAACGAGAAGTCGTTATTGCCCTCGATGACATCCACGTAGGTCCGTGCCTTGGCCTTGGCAGCCTCAGGTTGAGCGCGCGCGGCCCCGAATGGAACCAGGATCGAGAGAAGCACAAAGGTCGCAAGCATTCTCATTCTTACCTCCTCAGAAGCCCGATCTCCTTGTCCTCTGGCGCTCGGGTCGTCACAGCCCGAGTTCTGCCTGATCGCCCCCGCATCTCGCCCCCGTCGTCACGAACCGCCTTCTGAAGTCAAGGCTCGTTGCGGTCGAGCCGCAGGCAAATACCCCGTTCCCGCATTTCGCCCCGAAGTCGGCCTGACGACAATGGATCGGGAGTTCACTGTGGTGAGAGAACTTTTATTGTCGTCACACACGGGGGAGAGGTTTCCGGTCGATCCCTTCTCCTGGAGTCCGTGAGAGGAGCGACACCAGGGGTGACGCCTTCTCATGACCGTGAACTCCCTGCCCCTCGAGAAGGCAGGTGAGTCGCGTTCGGACTCAGATGAATCAAAGAGCCCAGCACAAGTGGACCGAGCCGGACTCAGTCCTTCCAATGACCGTTGTTCGCGAGGGCTACACTCTTGATGAAATCGACATACTTATCCAGGCGGACGTAGATTCCGCCATTCCCGCAGGGCGCATCCGATACACGGACCCCGCGCGACGTGGCACCGGCCAGAAACCATTGTTCGCCCGATTTGACGTAGGCCGGACCACCGCTATCTCCGGAGCAGCTATCGCGGTTGGGCGTCCCGGCCACGATCTCCAGGCCACTGATGCAGCCGTATCGGTCCACTGCCGCCGAAGCACCGCACGAGGGCGAGGCGATGGCTACGGACACCTTGCGCTGCTTCCCGTAACCGATGGTTCCCAGCTTGTCGGTCGTACCGAAGCCGACAATAAGCAGCAAAGCCGCCTGGTCGATCATTTCGGCCTGCGCGATCTTCCGGGGTGCCACGCCCGGAACATCCTTCTCCAGGATCAAGACGGTCAGGTCGTTCTTGACCAAATCATGCAGTTCGGCATAGTCTTGGTGTCGGATGACCTTGCCAACCTTGAATATCTTGGTCGGATCGGGATTGTTCGTGTCTATGCCCACGTAGATGCGCGTTGCACACTCTTCGGCGCAATGGCCGGCCGTCACGACGACGTTGGGCGCAACCAGCGTGCCTGTGCAGCACCAGTCGTTCTCACTGCCCACGGCAACGCAGTCGGGGAATTCCGTTGGACCCGTATCATGCCCTCCCAGGATTCGCAACCCATGGG
>JBAUOX010001335.1:0-2345 GCA_049579985.1 Isosphaeraceae bacterium
TGTCCCGCGTCCTTTCCCAGCCAGTACGCAAAGAAAGCGCCGAGAGCCAGCATAAGAAGCGTTACGCGTCCTTTTTGATGAATGTGAGTGGCAAGATAGGCAAAGCCGTCGTCTGGCTTGAACCACTCGAAATGCCACTCGGAGTACATACCGAGAACCAGACCCGCAACGGCGCAGAGCACTCCGCGGATCTGCGATTGATGCTCGCTGAGCAGACTGCAGCCCAGGCCCAGCAGTGCTCCGGGTATCATCAGACCATAGAACCCCTGGTGGATAAGCCACAGGAAAATGTAATATCCCAGAACTCCTCCGACCGCTGCGCCGATGAGGCCAAGGATGTTGCTGGTGATCTGCCGGGTTGTGACGGCCATCGGATGAGCTCCCTGGCGATTGGCGGAATTGGTTCCCTCCCGTGATCATAATCCTCTCCCGAGGTAAAGACCATGAGCGATAGACAGAGCCAGACAACCTGGCGTCCGGAGACGAGCTCCGGCGACGTGACGACCCTCTGGTTCGACTGTCCCGGCCGGTCGCAGAACGTGCTGGACGCCGTCGCCTTTGACGAGCTGGACCAACGCCTTGCGGAGATCGAAGGCGATTCGTCGATCCGCGGCGTCCTGATCCGCAGCGCCAAGCCGGCAGGGTTCTGCGCGGGGGCCGATCTCAAGACGATCCAGGGGTGTACGTCGGCCAGCGAGCTTGCGGCCTACCTGCGGCGCGGCCTGGCGGTGCTCGACCGGCTCGCCCGGCTGCAGATACCGACCACCGCGGTCGTGCACGGAGTTTGCCTGGGGGGTGGGCTCGAACTGGCGCTAGCGTGCCGTTGCCGGGCCGCGCTGGCCTCGAGCGTTGCCCTTCAGATCGGTTCTCCCGAGGTGCAACTGGGCCTGTTACCGGCCTGGGGAGGCATCGTGAGACTCGCCCGGCTGCTCGCCCCCAGGGATGCTCTGAACCTCCTGCTGACCGGCAATCCGATCGGTTTTCTTCAGGCCAAGTCGCAGGGACTCGTCGATCGACTGGTCTCCCAGGATGAGCAGGACCGGATCGCGGAGACCCTGCAGCAGGAGCCGCGGCCAAGCCGTTCGCTGGACCGGGCAACGTGGAATGACGAGCTGGAGTTCGCCGCGGCCAAGGCGGAGGAACAGCTTGCCGAGTTCCCCGAGGCCCAGCAGGAGATCATGCAGCTCATCGAAACCGATCTGAACCAGGGGTCCGAGGCAGCCAGCGCCGCCGCCATAGAGCGGTTCGCGGAGCTTGGGGTGCGTCCCATCACGCAACACGCCATCGCCGTGTTCTTCCAGCGCCGCCGGGGTCGATCCTGAAGTAAGTCATGAACCGCGATCAACGATCTTCAGCTCGCCAGATCGATGATCGCGGCGGCCGGACATCTCGCCTCGATCACGTCTCGAGCCAGGTTGAACCAGTGCTGGCAGTGATCGAGGATCGCGCTGTCGGCCGTGGCGACGACCTCCTCGGAATTCCTGAGCACCAGGTCGGGATCATCAACCAGCTCCACGGTCCAGGCCCAGCCTGACGCCTTCGCGGCATCCCGAAGCGTCGCCTGGATCCGCCCGCTGTTGGAGACCGGGCGATCGAACAACCAACCTGCCTGGCTTACCTCCAGTTGCAAGAGCCTCGCACCGATGAGCTCGAGGGCCGGCATGGTCTCCGCGACCTTGCGGTACGTGCCGTGAACGCCGGCGATGTCTCGAAAGGTCCCATCCCGGCAACCCAGGACAATGCCCCCTCCAAGTGCGGCCTCGACCGTGGTCACGACGTTGAAACCGTCGATGAGCAGAACGCGGCCGTCGAGGTCAGCCGCGGCCGTTCGCCGCTCCAGCCGGCCCGCGAAGGCGTTGTCGGAGCAGGCGGCCCGGCGCACCGCCAGGCGCTGACGCTCCGTCAGCGACCAGCGATCGCCGACCAGCTTCACTGCCGAGACGATCGCATAGCCGCGTCCCAGCAGCCATGAGAGGTCCGACACCGCCCCCCGCAAGGCCAGCACGGCCGAGGGCCCGAAGGCCTCGCCATCACGCGGGTCGGGCCCACGATGCGTCCTGGCGTCGGGCACGATTTGCGGCCTTTCCGGATCATCGTCTCTGGTAGGTCCCCACGAACTCGGCTTCGGCCAGGATATGGCCTTGCATGGCCTTGAGCAACCCCGGCTTGTCAATCCCGACGGCAACGCTCAGGGGTGCGTCCAGGGCGTAGAGCTTGAAGTGATAATGATGAACGCCGTGCCCCTTCGGCGGGGCCGGGCCGCGATAACCGATGGTCCCCCAGGAATTCTTTCCCTGGACGGCGCCGGAGGGGAAGCTGGGTGCTGGCTTGGGGTGAAGGCCCTC
>JBAUOX010001336.1:0-2506 GCA_049579985.1 Isosphaeraceae bacterium
TTGTCCGGCTACGGCGAGTCCATGATGGGCGGAATGATGCGAAGCCAGATGGGCCGAATGAGCCCGATGGCAGGCTATGGCGGCATGATGGCAAGCTACGGTTCGATGATGTCCCGAATGAGCCGGGAATACGGCATGATGGGCGGCATGGGTATGCGCGGCATGGGCGGGGGTCCCGCGGCTCCAGCCCGCAAAGGCACCGACAAGCGATCCACCAACCGCGGCGAGGTGCGCAAAGAAACAACCAAGGCCGTCGAGACGGCCAAGGGTCCCTCGCTCTTCGACCCCTATTTCGACATCGTCGAAGTCAAGGTCTACGGACAGGCCCGCTTCTACAACCCGCCTCCTGCCGACGCCGAGGTCGAGCCAAGCCTGGGTGAGACCGCAGCCAAGGCCGCGGCAACCGAAGAACCCACCAAGGGTGATGCATCCAGTGGCGAGCCGGCGATCAAGGCCGAGCCAGCGAAAACCGAGCCGGCCAAGGGAGCGGAGACAGCTCCCGTAAGCCCCAAGACCTGAGCGAGCTCAGCTCTTGGTTCTGGCCGTCAAGCGTCCAAGTCCACGGTAGCGCCGGAAAAAGAGTCCGTTGCCTCTCCGAGCTAGAGAGCAGACGAAACGAACAGGAGACGCCCGCATGGCCAATCGCACAGTCGAGAAATTGAAAGAAGCCGGCTTGCTTTACGGCGATAAGGCCGCCGTGGCATTGACATCGCTGCTGTTCGTGGTCTGTCTTGGAGTGGCACTGTCCAAGCAGTCCATCCAACTCACGCCTGATGAGGTCAAGAAAAGGGCACAGGCCGCCGAGACCAACCTCAACCGTCGCCAGGAGCGAGACGACATCATCAAGGTGCTCGAAACCGGCGGTATCAAACCGACCAATTTCTCCAAGGACGTCCAAGATGCCGCCAAGATGCTGCTCATTGCAGACAATTACAAGCCGGAACGCGAGTGGGTGACCCCCGAGCCCGGCGCGGGGCTGATCCGCGACACTCCCGTGCTCATCGCCCCTACTGATCTTTATGCGTACCCGGGACGCGGAGGCGCACTTGTCTATGACCTGGATGAAAACGGGAACCGGAAGCCCGACACCGAGAAGAAGGATGTCCCCAAGGAAGAGCCGAGACGTGGAAGACGGCGGCAGCGCGCCGGCGGCATGGCCGGGATGATGGGCGGTCGACCCAGCCGCAAGGGAAGCCGCAAGAGCCGGGCCGATCTCGAGAAGGAACAGCAGGAAGAAGTTGAGCAGAAGAAGAAGGAATTGGCCGCCAAGCTCGTCGCCGACAACGACGAAACTCCGTCGGCCAAGGACGAGGCGGCCAAGAAGGATAACCAGGCGCCCGGAAGCCCGGAGCAACATTTCAAGGAGGTCACAAAGGGACTGCGCTGGATCGCCATCACCGGCGTGCTCGACCACGGCAAGCTGGTCGCAAACTACCGCGTGGCACTCAAGAACCCCGCTGTTGCCAATCCGCACTACGCCCGGCTGGAGCTCGAGCGGCAATCACGCCAGAAAGACGGTTCCTGGGCGCAGTGGGAGAAAGTCGATTCCGAGGTGAACCTCAAGATCCTCGATAACCTTCCCGAGGAGGACGAAGAGCTGACCCCCGATTCGGTCCGGCCCGACAACCTGAATGATCCCTTGCCGTTTCTGAGGGCGGGCCTGTGGGAGAAGGTCCACATCGCCAGCCTTGTCCCCAAGGAAAAGAAGGAGGTCGCGGCCCTGTCTCCCGTGGGCGGCATGATGGGCGGCGGCATTTCCCGGATGAGCAGCGGCATGGGCGGCCGCATGAGCATGTCCGGTATGGGTGGCATGTCCGAAGCGGGCGGCGACGCGGGAAAGTTCTGGAAATCCGAGGAAAAGCGGGTCATGATCCGCGCCCTCGACTTCACACCTCGTCCCGACAATAGCTACCGTTATTGCGTGCGGATCGTGGTCTTCAACCCCAATCACAACCGCGATGACGTCAGCCCGGGCGTCGACACCAAGGCCGCCGAGTTGTTTGGCCCCTGGAGTGAGCCGACTGACGAGGTCGACATGCCGGCTGACGTCTCGGCTTTCGCCATGGGCACCCTGCCGGCCGCCAGGTCCGACGTCAAGGTGAATTTTCAGGTCGTCCGCTTTGAAGAACAAAACGGCGTGACGATCCCAAGGAAATTCGCCGCCAGCCCCGGCGAGGTCATCGGCGAGGTCAGCAGCGCTGATATCCCCACATCCGAGGGCACGGGGAAGAAAATCAAGCCGGTCGATTTCAATACCCATCAGATCGTGCTCGACGCCGCGGGAGGTCAGCAGTCCTTGCCCTCCGGCTTTGCGGGAGGCGCCCTGGATCGCCCTGCCCTGACCCTCCTCCTGCGGCCTGACGGCAGCGTCCTGGCCCGCAGCGAGGCCGAAGACATCAACAACGAGGTCCGCAAGGACATCGAGCGGAACTACGCTCGCGAGATCAAGGATTCCACCAAGAAACGCGAGAGCTCCATGGGCGCCGGATACGGAAGCATGATGGGC
>JBAUOX010001337.1:0-6581 GCA_049579985.1 Isosphaeraceae bacterium
GTCGCAACACATTGCGGCGCGCCTCGGCTGTCCGCAACCAGGCCCTGGCACGAGCCGAGCAGGTTCGTCAGGCCCTCGACGGGCTCTATCGAAGCTACGAGATCAAGCCCCCGATCCCCGGCAGGGAGACGTTGGTCACGCTGGTTTTTCTGGTCCCGCGCGCATCATCCACGGCGTTTCTGAGTGCGGTCCAAGCTGCTTCCCATCCTGTGTCCGGCCGCTTGCTCGCGACGGGACCCTGGCCCCCATATCATTTCACGGCCCCACTCTCAGGGCTGGAATCCTCAGCCTTGATGCGCAGTTGAGTACCGACCTGGGCAACGCGCGGTGAAGAGCCAACCAGAGGAAAGCACATCATATTGATAAATCTGTATATATATTTGCTGCCTTCCGACCCCCATCATCTCTTCTCGGTGTCTGCACATTCGCTAATGTCATATGTAAATGCACATGTAAACCTTGTCGATCGAGGCTCACGCTCGGTCGGACGGCGAATCGCACTCCAAGAAGCCTTGCGAGGCCGTCAAGTTGCAGCGGACATGTTCCTTACGCGGAGTAGGGGAATTCCCTAGAAAGTCCCGTCCGAAACGCGGCATGTTCTACGGTTGGATCAGAGTGAAGCCAAAAGACTTTGCTCGGTCACCTCATTGGAGAGGTGATCGGAATTTGACCCTACAGCATAGAGAGGTGTGCAATGGCAAAAGTGATGAAGTCTACCGACAGCTCGAGTCTCGCGGAAGTGGTAGACCGGATCCTGGACAAGGGTATCGTCATCGACGCTTGGCTCAAGGTCTCCTTGGTCGGCATCGAGTTGCTGTCCGTCGAAGCTCGCGTCGTGATCGCGTCGGTCGAGACGTACCTCAAGTACGCCGAGGCCATTGGCCTGACCGCGACGGCCGCCAGCCCCGCCTGAGGCTCGCGCAGGTCGCGAGTGACTCAAGGAAGAGCTTGCCTCTGGGACTGGGATTCCACTTCTTCGAATCTATACCCCGGGGGATCCCATTCAATGCGATCCCCCCGGTCTCACGGTCTCTGAATCACAATGACCCGAGGCATACTGATTTACTTCGACAGGAGCATGAACATGCCCGTGTTTGCCGATCACATGAAGGACTTCACGGACCACCTGCGGATCTCGATTGAGAATCGTACAGATGCGCTGGGACAGGTCCACCAGGCAACCAATCACCTGCTGACTGCGGCCCGCACGTTCATGGGAAACGTTTCCCATGAGCACCATGTGATGGCGGGCGAGCTGCACGAGGTGCTGGACAAGTTCCACGGCGATCTGAGCGATCGCGTCGAGGACCTGCGAGAGCGTCATCGTGCCAGTCGCAAGGACATGCAGGCCGCATTGCGGAGCCGGCTGGACGAGAACACCGCTGCTCGGCACGAGACCGTCAAGAGCATGCAGCAAACGTTTCGCGAAGCGCGGCAGGAAGTCGCCGACGACCTCCGCGCGGCCAGCAATGCATGGCGCGAATTCACGGCCAACCGCTAGGTCGCGGAGCCTCATCGGCCCGCCGTGGATCACAAGGCCGCTGTCGAGACCGGCCATTCCGCGGCTCCGCGACACGGAAAGCAAACCCACGGAACCACGGAGCACTTCGGCGGTACCAAACCGAAGGGTCGGAGGAAATAGTCCTCGGCTCTGGTGGCCCCGGACCGAACTGGAGGAAGCGGGCTCAAGGACAACTTGATGTCAGCTTCTTCCCGGCCGGTCCGGCTGCCTTGACCCGACAATGATCTGACTCGCAACATACTGGAGGCCCCTCTGCCGTGAACGCCGAAGACCTCAGTCTGCTCAGCCTGAAGCAGAAGCCCGATTTCGTCGAGACGCCTGCCGTTCGGAGCCTGACCGAGCGGGCGTCCTCTTACCTCTGCGCCGGCTATCCGATCCACTTCAGTGGACCGGCCGGCACGGGAAAGACCACGCTGGCCATGCACGTGGCTGCCCAACTGGGCCGCCCGGTGGCGTTGATCCACGGTGATGACGAGTATGGCTCGTCCGACCTTGTCGGAGGCCAACTGGGTTATCGCTCAAGCCGGGTCGTGGACAACTACATTCATTCTGTCATGAAGACCGAAGAATCTGTGGCCAAGACCTGGGTGGACCATCGGCTGACTAATGCCTGCAAGTACGGCTTCACTGTCATTTATGACGAGTTCAACCGTTCTCGTCCCGAGGCGAACAACGTCCTCCTGGCGATCCTCGAGGAGCGTCTCCTGGAGATGCCGTCCGGTCGCATGAATGAAGGATACCTTTCCGTCCATCCCAACTTCCGGGCCATCTTCACCAGCAATCCCGAGGAGTACGCCGGCGTTCACAAGACGCAGGACGCGCTTCTGGATCGCATGATCACGATCACGGTTGGCCAGTACGACCGTGAGACCGAGATCGAGATCACCGCCGCGAAGTCCGGCCTCGGGCACTCAGATTCCGAACGGATCGTCGACATCGTTCGCGAGTTCCGTGGTCTGGGCATGCACCAGCTTCCGCCCACCGTCAGAGCCAGCATCATGATCGCCAAGGTCACGGCCCAACAGAAAGCGCTCGTGCGCAGCGACGACCGGGTCTTCCGGGAAACCTGTCGCGATGTGCTCCGCATTGATGCGATCAAGATCATCCGTGAAGGCACTCCGGCGGCCTCCATCTGGCTGGATGAGATCCTCGACCGCTGTTGTTCCCCGGGCAAGGTCATGACGTCACTTCGGTCGGGCGCGCCACGCGGCCCCTCGATCAGCAGGCTGGCTGAGGTCTTGAGCGGGAATGTCGTCAATGGAAATGGGCAATTGCAACCTGATGGCAACCTTGGCAGGGAAGAAGCTCTTCCCGTCAATTGAATCGGAGTGGAAGGACCGAACATGGCTTTCGAGCGAAGAGGCGTCCAGGGAATACGGACGATGGCAGTACTGGTCGACCAGCGCCGAACTCGTACCCCGGCCGGGGCATTCATTGAACTTTCGGCCCTGGCGAACGAAAAACTGCTGCTCGAGCGCGAGGTCGCTCGTGCCTCGCGACGCGGCATCGAGATCCAGCGCCGGCTCGTGGAAATCACGGCCAAGGAAGACCGCCTGATGAAGCTTGCTCAGGGTGCGGCACTACCGCCGGAACCGGTCTCCGAGACAAAACCGGTCCCCTCCGCCGCACCCAGGACTCCCGTGGAAATGCCGGCCAGCAGTCGTTTCAAGGTCAGTGAATTTAACTACTGAGCAAGAAGGACTCGAAGATGTCTCTGCTCGTATCCGCCGAACCCTTGAAGGCCACCCTCCGGGGCCGGTACCTGTACGCGATCGTGGATGGTTCGTCCGATGGCCGGGCGTTCGATTACCTCGGCCTTGACGGCTCGACGGTCTACACGATCGGCGACGACGCGGTCGCGGCGATCGTCAGCGATCTGCCCAATCAAAAGCTCCGTCCCGAACGTCGCCGGCTGGCGGCCCACCATGCTGTGCTTCGAGAGTTGATGGCCGGCCACACAGTCTTGCCAATGGCCTTCGGTATTCTGGCCGATGGCCCCGAGGCTGTTCGCCGTATTCTCAGGATCAACCATGACGCCTTCGCTGAACAACTCGACCGCGTCCGCGGACGCGTCGAGATGGGCATGCGGGTCGCCTGGGATGTCGCCAACATTTTCGAATACATGATCGGGCTTCACGGAGAACTCCGGTCCCTCCGCGATCAAGTTTTTCGCGGTGGGCGCATGCCCACTCAGGATGACAAGATCGACCTGGGTCGCGCCTTCGATCGCCTGCTGAACGACACTCGCGAGGCTCATCTCCAGCGTGTTACCGCGGCGCTGCGTTCTCACACCGTCGAGTTTCAGTCCAATCCTCCTCGGTCGGAGCGCGAGGTTCTGAACCTGGCCTGCCTGGTCGACCGCGAACAACGGCATGCCTTCGAGCAGGCGGTACTCGTGATCGCGAGCCGCTTTGACAATAACTTCGCATTCGACATCAACGGCCCCTGGCCGCCGCACAACTTCGTGGATCTCTCGCTTGAACTGGCCTGATCAACCACGGAGATTGATCCCATGCTGGCGGTCGATGACATCATTGTCTTTCCGTTCAAATCGCTTCTGATGGTCTTCCGCGAGATCTACAACGCGGCCGTCCAGGAGATGAAACAGGAAGGCGATCGCATCCGCCTCGAGCTCGGCCAGCTCTATATCAGCCTCGAGGCCGGGAACATCGACGAGGCCACGTTCGACGAGCGCGAGCGCGTTCTGCTGGACCGGCTGGACGAGCTCGAGGCCCAGCAAGCCGAATCGGAGGGTGACGAGGAGGACACGTCGGGAGCTGAGGAACAGGAGCAGGAGGACTACGAGGACGACGACGATGGTCCCAACGTGTATCTACTCACTTCAGAACAGGAAACCTGAGCGGAGGAGTGGTCCTCCAGGGATTGACCAAAATGCCAACCAAGAAAACCGACAGTAGCGGCAATGGACAAGAAGCGATCTGCGCGACAATCGAACCAACCCGACCGTCGAGGAGCGATCCAGTGAGTGCCACAAGTGCACAGAACGATGTCGAGGCGACAGTCGATGACTCTGCTGTTGAAGCCGAGCTCGATGAGCTTCAGGAACTCGAGCAAACCGAGTCGGACCAGCCGACAATGGTCGTCCCGGTGTTCATCCCTCCCATTCCAAGGCCGACTGAGGACCAGGATGAGCCGATCTCGCCACAACGGAGACAGGTGCTCGAGCACTTACTCGGCATGGCGGACGTGTACGCCCGCAACGGCTCGTTGCGGGAAGCGATCGAGCTCTACTTCACGCTGATCATCGAACACGACGGCACGGAGCAGTCGGTCCAAGCCTGCGATCGGATCATGACCGTTGCCCAACGCTACGAGAGCAATGGCGAATTGCATCTGGCTCGTGGAATCTACGAACGAATCCTGAAAGCGAGCTGAGCGATGGCGGGTACGATCGAACTGTCGCCTGAGCTGGAGCATGATGTCGAGCTCGAGCCGGAACGAAGAATCAGCCTCTGCGAGACCCTCGATCGAGTGCTGAACAAAGGAGTCGTGGTGGCCGGTGAGATCATCATCTCGGTCGCCGACATCGATCTGGTGTACCTGAACGTGCAAGTGCTCTTGGCCTCGGTCGAGACCGCTCGTCGAGCCAAGTTCCGCCACGAACCCCCATCGGAGGGAGGTTCACTGCAATGGAGCCCATCGGGACCATGACCGCCGCAACCAATACCTTCGACTCCGTCGCGGATGCTCTTGCCGCACCAATGCCCGCCGGGCTGCGCGTGGCGATTCGTCCCGACGACGTCCGCAATGGCCTGGGAAAGCTGGTGCTCACCCTGGTCGAGCTGATTCGCCAGCTTCTGGAGCGACAGGCCATCCGCCGGATCGAGGCGGGCTCGCTGGACGATGACGAGATCGAACGACTGGGAATGACGTTCCTTCAGCTCGACGAGCAGGTGACACTGCTCCGAAAGCTGTTTGGCCTCGACGATGAAGATCTCAACCTCGACCTTGGCCCCCTCGGGAAATTGCTTTGATTGTGAGGCGTTGATCGGGCATTCCAGCGCCGAAGTTTCGATAGCCGCCGTCCCCGTCCCTCCAGGGCAGCCTCAGGGATACTCATCAGGAGTGCGATATGTCTACAGTCAAAACCGGCTCGAGACCCATGAATTACCAGGAATACGTCACGTGCGCCTTCTGCCAGGGCCATGGGACTGATCCTTTCAGCGTGATGTCGTCGCTCTCGGTCTGCGGCGCATGCCAGGGGGCCGGCCACGTGCTCGTGACCGCGCCTCATGTTCCCTGCGCGTATTGTGAAGGCAGCGGGAGTTACAAGACTTACCGCTGTTTGGTCTGCGGCGGGTCGGGAGTTGTACCCAAGCTCGAAGGCCCGACCGTTGTCTGTCCAGAGTGCGAAGGCCGAGCGGCCGATGGATCCAGCGGGCTTGTCTGTCTTCATTGTCGAGGCCGGGGCGCAGTCCCCGCCAGAAGGGAATTAACCTAATGACTAACTCGATCAAGACGTCCAGGGACATTGCGACCTCTCTGAGCGGCTCGGCTTTCCGCCGCGTATGTGCCGACGGCCGCACCCGATTACTTCGAGCGATACCCACATGGGGCTGCCGCGGTCGGACTGAGAAGTCTGAATCGTCCTCCCCGAAGGGCGGCATGGGGCCCCCGCGGACCCTTTGATCCCCGAGCCAGCTCGATGCAGGCGCGGAACCTCATCAGAGCCAGCTCACATTCTGCACTCGAATTCAACCATGGCCATCGACGTCACACGCTCTGCCACCCATTCGATTCACTCCTCCACTCTCGCCGACGTACTGGAACGAGTGCTCGATAAGGGGCTCGTCATAGCCGGAGACATCAAGATCAAGCTGGTCGATATCGAGCTGCTCACGATCCAGATTCGCCTGGTCGTGTGCTCGGTCGACAAGGCGCTGGAGATGGGGATGGACTGGTGGACTTCGAACTCGGCATTCCAGTCCAAACCCGTTGCCGGCGGACAACCCGGCGAGCTATCGCTGCTCAGAGATCGACTCGCGAAGCTCGAGGCACAGTTCGCCCCGGAGCCCGGTCTGATGAGTTTACCGGACGC
>JBAUOX010001338.1:0-11462 GCA_049579985.1 Isosphaeraceae bacterium
GGCTGCCGGCGATGATGTCGACGTCCTGGAAGCTCTTGTTGGCGGTGAGGGTCGGACCGGCCAGGAG
Source organism: Isosphaeraceae bacterium (assembly GCA_049579985.1). Taxonomy (GTDB): domain Bacteria; phylum Planctomycetota; class Planctomycetia; order Isosphaerales; family Isosphaeraceae; genus Aquisphaera. Next base: position 68 of record JBAUOX010001338.1, read on the forward strand.
CGGGACGTCGGTCCCCGGGGCGTAGACGGTCGTCTGGAAGGTGTCGTTGGAAAGATCGCCCGGGTTGAGCATACTGCGGTTGTTGGGGTTGAAGCTATCCCAGTTGAAGTGTGTGCCCGTGGCGGTGACGTGGCCGCCGGAGAGGGCGGTGATCCCGTCGCCGTCGCCGGCTTGTCCGAGGCCGCGGTAGGTGGTGAACGACGTCCCGGTGGCCGTCAGCGTCCCCCCGACGCTGATGCCGTACGAGCCGCCGTTGTAGTTGTCGACCACCACCGAGGCCGCCCCCACGGTCATCGCGGCGCCGGCGTCGACGGCAATCGTCTGGCTGGTGTTGATGAACACGCTGGCCCCGGTCGCCACGTTCAGCGTGACCCCCGAAGTCAGTTCGACGGGACTCCCGAACGTGGACGAGCCGGTGCCGAGACTCAGCGAGCCGCCGGTGAGCTTCAGCGTGACCGGGCCGCTCGTGGACAGGCTGCGGACCGAATCACTCGCCCCGAGGGCGACGCTGAAGCTCCCGGTCGAGGGGAGGGTGATCACGGCATCATCAACGGCGGTGGGGACCACCCCGCCCTGCCAGCTCGTGGTCGAGTCCCAGTTGCCGCCGTTGGGGGCGATCGTGGTGTTCCACGTGATCGTGGACAGTAAGGTTCGGTCTTCGAGGCCCTCGATGGAGAGCCTCCGGCATTTTGATCTTCTTCGATCCGCCAGGCCCCGGTGCCGCAAGAAAATCCGTTCGATCAACCAGCGTTGCGATGGACGGTTCATGGTGGGTCACCCTCTCCTCAGGAAGATGCGAAACGGGTAGTCAGAGCGAGGCGGTCGAACCGGGCACTGGTCGCGGTCATCACGTTCCCGCGGGCTGCCTGGCCTCCGCCTGAGACGAGACAACGCACAAAGGCGCGCACCTTCTTCGCTTGGGATCAATGGGGCCTTTCGACCCAATGAGCCCATTCACATGCCGATCGTGCTGTTGTTACCGACCTTGGTTTTCCCTTTGGAGCATCTCGCTCCGCCATCCCGATCACACGATCTCACCGCAACGGTACTTCGCGGACCGCGCGCAAGGATGGGTCGGGATTTTCCCATGACTTTATCGTTCAATTGCAGCCAATATGTTTACCAGCGTTGAATGCCAGATTGCAAGAGAATATCCGTGCAAGTTCAGTGAAAGATTTGTTAAGAAAGACGCATCTTGGGTGAAGCGCCGGATTCCCGAGCCGGAGCCCCGGCATGAAGGCGGAATTTCTGGCCGGCGCTTGCGCGAAATCCGGTTCAGGAGCGATTCGCTGCGACATCACCGTGAACTCCGACCGCGCTCTCCATAACGATCGCGAGACTCCTCGCTGAACGCTGCCAGTGTACAAATAGGTCTATCCCAGCAGTCTTATTCGAGAAAACCAGGCGAGAACTGGCGTCTGAGCGCAGCATTCCAAAAGACACGCTCAGTCGATTCGGGAAACCGTCGACAGGTACCGGAAGCGGTCTGATTGACGCTCTTGATGCCGTGGCCACCGCTGGCACAGGAGATAGATCCACGAGATCTTCCAGCACTCCCGGAGTTCAACGGGTAATTGACCCCCGCCGCCCTTCTGATAAATTAGATGATTATTCTCATGCCCTGATCGGCATGGGGGTTAATTCACAAGGGGCGGGGCTGCTTCAGGGTCGGATCGACCACAAGACAACCAACGCCGCTTGCGAACGAGAAACGATGATCTTTTAGCTTTCGACCGCCTGGCGCCTGGGTGGTGTGATCGGTCTCGAGCGGACCTCCCGGCCGGCGCGGATGGCAAATGCCGACACAATGAACTGACAACCGTGATGAGCGCGAAGACAGAGGTGACCCGGTGGCGAGTGGTTGGCTCTGGTTGAATCTGGCTCTGATCCCGACGGCCTTGATCTGCCTGGCGTCTCTGGCTTGCGAGCGAATTTCGTGTTCGCCAGGCACGAGGAATCCTGGTCGGTGCGACCGTCCTGGCGACCGCTTTGTCATCGTCTCCAAGAGGATGCGGGCCAGGCAGCTTGCGAAGGTGGGCCGCAGGCCAGATTCCGCCGTATCCCCGGGTGCATTGCTGCGCGTACATTTCCCGCAAGGTGTTCCTTTCGCCCGTGAGGGTCGGACAGGTTTCCTGCGTGTTGCCTCTCTGATAGCGCCGCGGTCCATCCTGTGTGGTCCTCGCGTCATGGAGATGGGCGTGTGAGTTGTTGAGCCGGCGTCCCTGTCCTTCCGCGCTTGCACCCGTCGCGATTCCCGCGGGCGGGTCTGCTCGTGGGTCGTGCTTGTGTTTGAGCTCGATCGATTGCTCTCTCCGCCGCCGTACCGGCCCCGGGCTTGCTCCTAACCGTGACGGCGGGCACCCCGCCGGGCCAGACGTGTCGAATGCCTGATCTGGAAAGGCCGGGCGGCGCCGTGGACGGATCGATGATCGGGGGAATGATCGGGCTCTTCGTGGGGACGCTGGGGGGAATCGCCGGGGCCTACGTGATGGGCCGGTTGCGTGCCGAGACGGCCCGTGGGCTTGCCGACCAGATCCTCGCCAACGCCAACCGCGCGGCCGAAACCATTCGCCTGCAGGCGGAACTCCAGGCCAAGCAAGACATGCTGAGGCGCCGGGACGAGCTTGACCGCGAGATGGAGGAAACACGCAAGGGCCTCCGCGAGCAAGAGCGGCAAATCGAGAAGCGTGGCGACCTGCTTGACCAGAAGCTCGAGCTGATCAACCGGAAGGATCGCGAGTTCGAGTCGATCCAGCACTTCCTGTCGGAGCAGCAGGAGGAGCTGCAGAAGCGTCAGCTCGAGCTGAAGCAGACTCACACCGAGCAGCGCGAGCTGCTGTGCAAGATTGGCCGGCTGGCGCCGGAGGAGGCACGCTCGATGCTGCTGGCGCGCGTTCGGGAAGAGCTACGGGGCGAGGTCGGCCTGCTGATCATGCAGCACGAGGCGTCGATTCGCGAGCGCTGCCAGCAGCGGGCGCGGGAGATCCTGACGACAACCATCCAGCGTTATGCCGCCTCTCACACCGCGGAGGTCACGGTCAGCACGATCGATATTCCCAGCGACGAAATGAAGGGCCGGATCATCGGCCGCGAGGGGCGAAACATCCGGGCGTTCGAAAAGGCAACAGGCGTGGATGTGATCGTGGATGACACCCCCGGGGTCGTGGTCGTGACCGGGTTCGACAGCGTCCGCCGTGAGATTGCCAAGATCGCGCTCGAGAAGTTGATCCAGGATGGGCGTATCCACCCCACGCGGATCGAGGAGATCGTCAAGGAAACCCAGGAGGAGATGGAGCAGCACATCCGCCGGATCGGTCAGGAGGCCGCGCAGGAGGCAGACGTGATCAACCTGCACGAAAAGTTGATGGACTACCTGGGCCGGCTCAAGTTCCGCACCAGCTACTCGCAAAACGTGCTCCGGCACTCGATCGAGGTGGCGTTCCTGACCGGGATGATGGCCGAGGAGATTGGCCTCAGCGGCGCGCTGGGGCGGCGATGCGGGCTCTTGCACGACATCGGCAAGGCGGCTGACCACGAGATGGAAGGCGGGCACCCTGTTGTTGGCGCCGAGCTGGCCAAGCGGTACGGAGAGAGCCCCGAGGTGGTCCACGCCGCGCTCGGGCATCACGACGACCTCCGGGTCGATGCTCCGTACACCGTGCTGGTGGCGGCGGCCGATGCCATCAGCGCCAGCCGGCCGGGAGCCCGGCGCGAGACGCTCGAAAAATACGTCCGCCGGCTGGAGGAGCTCGAGTCGCTTGCCCTGGGGTTCCCGGGGGTCGAGCACGCCTATGCCATCCAGGCAGGACGAGAGGTCCGGGTGCTGGTAGACAGCCAGCTCCTGGATGATGCCGGCTCGGCGTCGCTCTGCCGCGACGTCGCCCGGGCGATCCAGAATCAGTTGAACTATCCCGGCGAAGTGAAGGTCACCGTCCTCCGGGAGACTCGCGCGGTTGAGTTTGCCCGCTGAGTTCGCCGGCCGCCCTGCCCTGGCTTTCCCGGACACGGCGGGGCGGGCGGTTCGGCCCCTGATCAGAGAGAGCGAGCCTTGCATGTCACTCAAGATCCTCTTCATCGGCGATGTCGTTGGTTCGCCAGGCCGGAAGATCGTCTGCCAGGCCTTGCCCAGGTTGATTCCCCGCTGGGGGATCGGCCTGGTTGTCTGCAACGCGGAGAACGCCGCCGGCGGCTCGGGATTGACGGTTCGCTGCTTCGAAGAGCTGGCCGATGCCGGCGTCGATGCGATGACGATGGGCGATCACGTCTACCGCAAGGACGAGATCTTCAAGATTTTCGAACGCTCCGACCGGGCCATTCGGCCGGCCAACTTTCCGCCCGAGGCACCCGGGCCCGAGCTCGCCTTGGTCCAGGCCCGCGACGGTACCCCGGTCGCCGTCTTCACCGTGCTCGGTCGCACCTTCATGCGGCCCGTCGATTGTCCGTTCCACGCGGCCGATCGCCTCCTCGAGCAAATCCGCGGGACGGCTCGGGTCGTGGTGGTGGATATCCACGCCGAGGCCACCAGCGACAAGCAGCTCCTGGCCCGCTACCTCGATGGCCGGGTCTCGGCGGTGCTGGGAACGCACACCCATGTCGCCACCGCCGACGAGCAGATTCTCAAGCAGGGAACGGCCTATCAGACCGACGTGGGCATGACCGGCCCCCATGACTCGATCATCGGCCGCCGCTACGATCGGGTGCTCAGCACGGCCCTCACCTTCGTTCCCGCCTATTTCGACGTCGCCACGGGTGATCCACGGCTGAGTGCGACCCTGTTCTCGGTCGATCCCGAGACCGGCACTGCGCAGTCGATTCAGCGTGTGAGCATCAACCAGGAGGAAGCGCAGCGGCTGCTGACTGAATCGGCCGACGAGACGTCCCCGGCGCGGTCAGTCGCACCGCTGCACGGCTGACCCCTCGAGCTCTCCAGCACACTCTCAGACGACGAGCCCGCTCGGTCTGATCCGTTCCGCCAGCCGCTCCAGGCGGTGAAGCCCGCGGGCAACTCCCCGCGCGACCGCGCACGCGTCGTCGAAGTGGCGATGATCCAGGTAATGCCAGCTCAGCCAGTGCCCCGCGATCAGTAAATCGCCGGTGGCCTCGAGCGCGGCGATCAGGGCGGCCTCGGATGCGTCGAGCGGACGCACCCGCTGGTATGCGGCCAGGGCCAGGGCGCGCAACACGTGATCATCGGGGAACCACTCACCGATCAGGCGCGCCAGGTCCGCGGCCACGGTCTCAATTCCCATGGCCCCAAAGTCGATCAGGCCGGAAAGCCGGTCGGCTTCGAAGAGGAAGTGCTCCGGGCGGACATCGCGCAAGCACGGCTGGAGCGTAACTTGCAGCCGTGCTGCGTCGCGGAGCGAGGGTAGGAGCCGGGGAATGGTCGCCCGGGCCAGGAAAACCCAGCGCTGGCCCATTACAGCCTGCGCGTCGGCCTGAGAGCGGTCCAGGGCGGCGACCATGAGGTCGAGACCGCCATCGGCCAGTTTCTCGAGCTCGCGAATCCCAAGGCGCAGGCCGGGACTGGCTCCGCGCTGCCCATGGCCGGAGAGTCGCCGGTGAACAGAGGCCAGAGCCGCGAACGCGGACTGAACGCGACCCGCCGCCGGCGGACGTTCGAGCGCGGGAGTGCCGGGCAACCAGGGCGCAACCTCCCAGTAGAGGCCGTCCTGGTGCTGGACCGTCCGGCCATCGCGGGCCGGCAAAGGAACGGGAAGAGAAACGAGACCGAGTCCCGACAGTTCTCCGAGCCAGCCATGAATCATCTCCAGGCGAGCCAACGTCGGCCCGTGCCTTGGCCAGGCGCGGAGGGCCATCTCGCCGTCGGCCGCACGGTATTGCCAGAGCGTCGCACCGCTCGAGCCCCCCGCGTTTCCCAGCCGCCGAACCCGAGAGATAGGCTGAACCCGCAACGGATAGCGCGACAACACGAGGGAAGCAGAGTCTTGAAGCATGTCCGGCGGAAATACCTCACGCGGTACTTGCCGGATCCTGAGCGCTGGCGACCGGGTGTGTCGCCAGGCTCCTGGACCGGGCCTGGAGATCCAGCAAAGCCTGGAGGAAGCGTCGGGAGACCTCGGCCTGCACGGCCTTTTCGCCGGCCTGGGCGGGTTCAAAGTCGGTAAGGTCGATGGGATCGCCAAATGTCACGACGGCCTGCGACGGGGTAATCAGGGATTCGCCGATCTGGTTCGTTTCCGGCGTGCCTCGAATGTAGGATGGGATCACGGGGACGCCCGCCCGGACTGCAAGGAAGGCCGCTCCGGGAAGGATCGCCCCGAGCTCGCGGCCTGAGCTCGGAGTGATCCGACCTTCGGGGAAGATGACCAGGACACGGCCATTTTCGAGTGCCCGAAGAGTGGCGCGGATCGCCTGAATATCGCGGCCGTCCCGGTTCACCGGAATGCAGCCGACCCGCTTGCAGAACCAGTGAATGAGGGACCAATCATAATATTCCCTGGCGATTATGAAACCCAGGACGCGGCGACAGCCCGCCTGAAGGACAAGGTGATCGATCCCGCAGGTGTGGTTGGCAATCAGGATCGCCGGGCCATTGCTGGGTAAAGGAGCCCAGCCGTTGGTCTTCAACCGGTGCCAGAGCGCGCAGTAAGCGATGACCATCCAGTGCATCGGACGGAGGGTGCCATGGATTTCGGGCTGAGTTTGCCGTCCGGACGGCCCTGGTCGCGCTGGCAAGAGGATGCTGGGCAGGATGAGGAGAAGAATCGTCAGTGAGAGCAAGACCCGGCAACTCATGAAGGGCTCGTGGGCATGGACAGGGGACAGCGAGGTCGGCATTCTTCGGCGTTTGTCGTTTCTTTCCTATCCAATCACGTACCCGGGCTCGAGGTCAAGACTGGCGGCCTCTCCGGGCCGTCGCCATGCAATTCCGCTCTAGAGGGCGTATCCTCCATGCGGCCAATCCGGGGGACTCCACCGGAGTCATGCTGGCATGCTGCAAAGTTGGTCCTGACCGCCCGAGAAATCAAAGGGCCGGTTCCACCGGCCGGAGCGGCTCCGGCATGTTCGCCATGCCAAAGCAGTTCCGACCGGTAAAACCGGCCATCGAGAGACACAGAATCTCAACGGCTCAAAGCTGCTTGGACGGAGCCGCCTGGATCGAGGGTACAGCCTGGATCGACGGAGCCGGAGCCGCCTGGATCGACGGAGCGACGGCTGGGGCAAACGCATAGCCCACGGGGGCGACCGCGGCACAGGGGACCATCCGGGTGACCGGCTTGTAGCAGGTCACGGCCACCTGCTCGCAGACCCGGTGGGGAATCTGCTTGGTGATCGTCTTGGGCACGCACGTCCAGGTGACGCAAGGAATCTTGTCGGTCACGACTTCCTGGACCATCCGGCACTTGGTGATCTTATGCACGTCGGTCACGACTTCCTGGACATACCGGGTGCGATGAATCGGCACCTGGCGGGTCTGAGTTTCGGGAACCATCGTGGTCGTGACCACGTCCCTGACCACCGGCACGGGGGTATAGGTGGTCTGAGCAACAGTCTTGCAGCCGCACGGATCTCTGTGGCAAAGACCGCACCTGTGACCGGTGGGTACCGTGACAAGCTGGGTCGTCGGCTGCATGCAGTAGCTGGTCACCTGCTGGGTCGTCTGGACGGGCTTGCAAACGGTGTAGGTCTGGGTGACATAGTCGGTCTCGTGGATCGGCTTGCACACCACCCGCTGACAGGGAACTTCGATCGTGTCGTAGACCGGCTTGCACACCACCCGCTGACGCTCGACATAGTTGGTCACGGGCTGGCGCACCATCACAGTCTTCTCCACGGTCTCACACTCGATCCGCCAGTGGTTCTTCATCACCGTGTAAGGGACCATCTCGGTCACGCACTGGTAAGCCGGCTGCGCAACCAGCACGCATGGGTTTTGCTTGCACTTGTGGCAAGCCAAGGCCGTCTGCGACATCATCGCAACCGCCAAGACCACCACCATACATCCCATCAATCGCACTCGCATCATTGTTTGCCTCCCGTCGTCTCGAGTCCCACTCGGCCTGCATTTACCCTGGTCAAACTGCTCATGTGCCAGGGAACACGATTGGATTCTACAACATGGATAACATCAGGGGCATGGAAAAAATATACCGGCTACGGATTCTTGAAAAGATTTAACACGATGGCCCCATTGTGCCACCATCCAATGCTGATTGTTATTTGGTGGAGACCAGAAGGAAGGACGAACGGTGGGTCTCGCCAAGGATGATTGTAACGAGTTAATGGATCGTACCCGCGAGGATCGGCACGGGGACCATTACAGGCCACTATTCTGGGCTGTCTTTCGTGCTCTGGCCAGCCGGAAGCGGGGCGTCGCCCTCTTTGCGATCAGGAACCTATGAGCTTTCCGATTCGGATTCGAATGTCCTGAGATCGCCGGACCGGCCGACCGGGGATCGGGGCCTCAGAGCCCATAAAGCTCGCCGTATTTCTGCCAAAGCGCGGTGACCAGAGGGCCGTGGTTGGGCTTCGCATTGGTGGCGCGCTCGATCAATGGTACGGATCGGTAGCGCTGGCCGTGACGATGAACGTGGTCGCGCAGCCAGGCCAGGAGCTCGCCGAAATCACCCCGGGCGAACGACCCATCCAGCCCGGCAAGATCGGCGCGGGCCCTGGCGAAGAGCTGCGCTGCGTAGACGTTGCCCAGCGTATATGTGGGGAAATACCCCACGAGCCCGGCGCTCCAGTGGATATCCTGCAAACAGCCCTCGGCGTCGTTCGCGGGTGTGATTCCCAATGCCTCGCGGTACTTCTGGTTCCAAGCGTCGGGCAACGCGCTGATCGGCAGTTCATCGGCGAGCAGGGCCAGCTCCAGCTCGAAGCGAATGATGATGTGCAGGTTGTAAGTCACCTCGTCGGCCTGGACCCGGATCAGGCTGCGTGCCACATGGTTGACGGCGGCCAGGAACCGGTCGAGCGCGACATCATGGAGGGCCGAGTGAAACACCCGCCGGGCGATCGGGAACCAGTACATCCAGAAAGACCGGCTTCGCCCCACCGCGTTCTCCCAGAGCCGAGACTGCGACTCGTGCACGCCCAGGGAGACAGCCTCGCCCATCGGCGTGCCAAAATGCTCTGCCGGCAGCCCCTGTTCATAGAGCGCGTGGCCGACCTCGTGGAGAACCCCAAAGAATGCATCGCTGAATTGACGCTCGTCGTATCGGGTCGTGATCCGGGTGTCGCCCGGCCCGATCCCGGTGCAGAATGGGTGGGCCGCCACGTCCAGCCGGCCCCGCTGAAAGTCGAAGCCCAGCGCTGCGGCGACCGTTTCTCCAAAGATTCTCTGCCGATCGAGCGGATAGGCCCGCCTGAGGATCGCGTCTCCGTGAGAATCTGCGCCGCCCTGGGAACCTTGCCCATCCCGGGACCGCCTCGCCGACGCCTCGCTGATCGTCTGCACCAGCGGCACCAGTTCCTCGCGCAGAGCCTGGAACAAGAGAGACAGCTCGGCAGATCGGGCACCCGGTTCATAGTCGTCCAGGAGCGCGTCGTAGAGTGCGGCGCCCTCGAAACTGGAATCGGTGACCTCCCTCAGGCAGGCCGCTTCCTGTCGTTTGAGCTGGATCACCTTCTCCAACCACGGGCGGAAACGCTCAAAACGGGCCTCACTCCGCGCCGCGATCCACTCCTGCTGGGCCAGCGAGGTGGTTCTGGCCAGCGCTTCCACCAAGTCGCGCGGCAGCCTAATCTTTCGTTCATAGTTCCGGCGCAGCTCACGGACATTGACGGCCGGCGGCGATTCGGGATCAGCCACCAGGTCGGAGCCCCCGACGATGGCCAGCAGCTCACCGAACCGGGGATCGGTCGCGCGCTCGTGGTGCAGCCCGGCCAGGTGCGCCATCTGCTCGCCCCGGTGCGCCGAGCCGCCCCTGGGCATGTAGGTCTGCTCGTCCCAGTGCAAGAGCGCCGAGCAGGACGACAGCACCGCCAGTTCGCGCGCCTGTCGGATCAGGTGTTCATAGGCTCTCTGAGCGTCTTCGGCCATGGCCGCCCCCCAATCGCTTTCCCACGCCGTCTCAAGTTCCGTCCAGGCCAGCGGTTTCGCCTGGAGGTGGAGAGCAGCGACACCTTTCCCTCTTCGCCACTCCAACCATGATCAAGGCTAGAGGCCGATGACCGAGCGGATAAGAAAAAAACAAGCGAGGACCCAGGGGTCCTCGCTTGCCAGAACGAATCCCGGAAGTTGCCCGGGGCGTCAGTATATTTAGCGGGGAATCGCCCCGAATGGGTGATCCAATCATCGGGGCTTATCAAGCGACCGAGGTCCGCTTGAAGAACCGGCGCAACGTGAACAGGCCGCTCAGACCGATGCCTAGAAGGGCCAGCGACGCGGGCTCGGGGACTGCGGAGGTCTCGAACCCGACATTGATCGTGGTTCCAGGGATGTGAACGTTGGTGCCGATGGAAGCCGCGTTGAGCCTGTACAGCTCCTCGCCGATCACCAGTTGGGCGCTAGGGGTCAGACTGGGCGTAATGGGCCCGGCGCCGGTGTATGCGACACCGTTGAAGGCCGCCGTGACCGTGAATATGCCCGACTGACCCGAAGCTTGGTCCGTGACCTTCACGTCGTAGACGACGTCTCCGACAATCTGGGCGTAGCTACTCGGGAAGGTGCCCAGGTTGTTGTAAGTCAGATTGTAACCGCCGATCGGGTCGCTCGCCGCCGCGGTCGATGGCGCGGTCGGGGCCGTGTCCGGACCCTGAGTTCCACTAAGCGCGGTAGCCGAGAACGTGCCGACGCCCAGGCCCTGATCGATAACTGTGACCGTGTCCGATGCGATGGAAACGGTGTATGTGAACACGGACCCCGCCTGGGTCGGCGTCCCAAACGCCAAGCTGGCGAGCAGCCCGAAGGCTGCAAATAGGAACAACGATCGTTTGTTCATCGAGGCTCTCCTGAGAGACAGGGTGGTCAAGAATCAATCGGAGCGATCCGTCGTTCAATTGCCAAACGACCTCGGTTGATGTTGGCACTTCCCTCTCTGAACTCCGATTGCCATTGGCCCCAGCACGTGCAAAACCATCATCGAGAGCTAGCGGCCGGGACCGATACGACAACAAGGCGCTCGGGCTCGCGTCCTTTTCACCCAGACCTCGCTACGCCGACGCCCGCATCGGCAATCACACGAGCCTTGCATGCATCGTTCAATGAGGCGCACCTCATTGATGGATGCCCGGTCAACAAGAGAGTGATTTTGTCCCGGTCGATCCGCCGTGTCAACGAAAAAAAACAACGCTCTTCCCGCGTTTCAGGGGGTTACAACCTGGAGTTCGTCGCAACTCTTTTTACGGAAAGCACTTATATGAGGTCGTTAGAGAGGCAGAAATCCAGCCACAACTGTCTGCTACACAAGGGTTTAGGGTGATACTT
>JBAUOX010001339.1:0-4398 GCA_049579985.1 Isosphaeraceae bacterium
CTCGATTTTTTTGGACCGCCCGTCTACGTCTACCACGAGATTGTGCACAACAAGTACGTGGTCGATCGGTTCAAGGGGCGGGGCACCGTATTCGTCGAGTCGCTCGACGAGGTTCCCGAACGATCGCCCCTGCTCTACAGCGCCCACGGCGTCTCTCCGCAGATTCGGGAACAGGCCCGCAGCCGTCGGCTGCTCGCCATCGACGCCACCTGCCCGCTCGTGACCAAGGTTCACCTGGAAGCGATCAAGTATGCGCGCGAAGGCTGCACGATCATCCTCATCGGCCACGAGGGCCACGACGAGGTCATCGGCACCATGGGAGAAGCACCCGAGCAGATGGTCCTCGTCGAGACCGCCGAGGACGTCCAGCGGTTGAACGTGACAGACCCTCGAAAAGTCGCCTATCTAACCCAGACCACGTTAAGTGTGGATGACGCCAACATCGTGATTGCGGCCTTGCACGCGAAGTTCCCCCATATTGCCAACCCCCCCAAGGACGACATCTGCTACGCGACGCAGAACCGTCAGGAGGCCGTTCGTGAGCTGGCAGCGCGAGCGGACCTGGTTCTGGTACTCGGCAGCCAGAATAGCTCCAACAGTCGAAGGCTGGCCGAGATCGCCGCATCGATGGGCATTCCCGCGCACCTGGTCGACGGTGTCTCTGAGATCGAGAAAAGCTGGTTTGAGCAGGTGGAAAGCGTCCTGATCACCGCTGGCGCCTCAGCTCCCGAGGATGTTGTTCAGGAGTGCATCGATTACCTCGTAAGAAACCACGGGGCGACGATTGAGGAGGCCTTCGTTCGGGAAGAGAACGTTCACTTCCCGCTTCCCAAGTCGCTGCGTGAGTTGCTACCCTCCGGTACTCAACTTCCTGTCGTTGCGGAAGCCGATCGTTGATGCCGCGGCCGGGTTGGCTCACAAGCTCCTGGCCGCGAGTCGACCATGCAAGCAAAGTCGACTCACAATTCCCGGCCAAGGCTCTGTGATCGAGCCGTGAAGAGAACGTCTTGCCGGGGGGACTCGGCTGGAAAACGAAGTAGCTCATGGTCACGGTCTTCGTTTTCCATCTCGGTGAGCGTTCGGTTGGATTGGCGCAAGGCTGCGATGACCAAGGCGGTGACCTGGATCAGCGTGATCGTCCAGATCAGTTCCGAACCAAGAAATAGCAGCCAGCCGTGCATGTTCAGGTTCCGCCGTCTCAGTGGCCAGCCGCCGTCCCAGTGGGTCAACTCGCAAAACATGAGCAGCCAGACGACCGCGCCGGTCGCGGCGAGCGACCGTGTCGACCTCGCGGAATCCTCCGCCTGGCTGAGCCCGAGGTGAACCAGGTAATCGCCGGAAAGGCTGGACATCAGTGCGAATTCCGCCCAGCCCAGGGCTTGGCCGAGGTTGGAGCGGAACCAGTCGGACTGGCCGGGCGCCCGGTTCTCTCCTCGATCCATGAACCAGACGACCAGATCGACCATGCACATGACCAGCAACAAACCGGTCCGACGTTGCCAGCTCTTGTGGTCCCAGCGACCCCAGAGCATCATTGCACCCACCAAGCTGCCCCAGACGCTCACGGTGGAAACCCACTGGGTCCAGGGCGAATCGACGATCCGGTTGAAGAGCTGCGGATCGCTCAGCAACCCGACCATGGCCAGCAATGAGAGAATGCATGCCGGAACGAGGGAAACGGTCAGGAGAAAGAAACCAATACGGCAAAGCTGATAGGTCTTGCGGATCTGGTCGCGTTCATATTCGATCATGCGCAGTGACGTCCCGAAGTGAGATCCTGGTGCAGAGCCGCGAAGATGCCCTCTCATCATCGTAACTCTTGTGCGCTCTCAAGCCAAGAGTTGGGTTGATCAGCCAGGTTCCGACCGGATCAAGAGTGCGATTTCTCCCCAGGCAGTGCTGTCGCCGGCTGGATCGCCGGCGGCGGCAGACAACTCCAGAGCAAGCTCGTTGCGAGGACGAAGCTCCGCCAGACGAATTTCTATTGTGGCGTGAGAGTATGGCCCAAGGGGTATGTCGCGGCCGTTGAGCTGCAGCGAAGCGAGACCCGAGACGGATTCCAACCGCAGCCAGAGTGATTCGATGTCAGGGTTCAGGGGGGGACATCCGAACCGGCGAGTCAGGCGCAGCCGCCGGGCTGATCGCCACCCCGCCGGCAGCGGCAGGGTGATTCGTTCAGGGCGCGGGTCCAGGGAATCGAGATCGATCGATTCCCAGCCCTTGCGCAGGCGGATCAAGTGTTCCGACATGAGCGATGACCTCAACGGCCCTCTCGCAGGCTGGCTGCCAGGAACCTTTCGGGCTGCACCCACCGCATGGTGGTCATGAACGTGAGCACCCCAAGAGCCCAAGAATCATGACCGCTTTGCTATGGTCTTCATACCGATAACTCATTATAGTCAGGCCCTTCCTGAAACAACCTACTTCTCCGCTGTCGTTTGTGGAGCTTCTGCTGCGGGGTCGGGAGTGTCGCCCGAGGGCGTCCCGTTGCCGGCAACATCCTCTGTTTCCTGGCGAATCGCCGTCAAACCCGCCAGCGTCCCGAGTGCGAGGGAACCAACGGCGGAATGTCCGAACCGTTCGGAGACTCAGGGTTACTCCACTCCACTCCATTCGCGATGGCTGACCGTCGCATATTGCCCATGAACAATGGCCAAGTCCATATTGCCCCGCGGACGCACACGCTCACCGGCGTGCAGGTTCTTGGATCGGGGAGCTATGTCCCCGACAACGTGGTCAGCAATCTTGACCTGCAAGATTCCCTGGGTTTCGATCCTGAGTGGATCGTCAACCGGACCGGGATTCACGAGCGGCGCTTCGCCTTGCCGCACCAGGCAACCAGCGACCTCTGCATCCAGGCGGCGATTCGATGCCTGAATACCGCCGACTGCGATCCTGCCGATGTCGACCTTCTGGTGCTGGCCACCTTCACTCCGGACATGGCGTTTCCCTCCACGGCCAACCTGGTGCAGGATCGGCTCAAGCTGAATTGCCCGGCGTTCGACATCCAGGCCGCCTGTGCCGGCTTCGTCTTCGCGCTGGTGGTCGGTTCTCAATTCGTGGCCACGGGCAATAGCCGACGCGCTCTGGTCATCGGCGGGGATTGCAACAGCCGCGTGATCAATCCCGCCGACGAGAAGAGTTACCCCCTCTTCGGCGACGGCGCCGGCGCGGTTTTGCTTGGGCCCGGCAGTGCGGAACAGGGCCTGCTCGCCTACCAGCTCGGCTCCGACGGGTCAGGAGGCGACTTGCTGAGCAGGCCGGCGGGGGGAAGCCGCATTCCTCCCACCGCCGAGACCGTCGAACAGGGTTTGCACTATCTGACCATGGATGGCAGGGCCATCTTCAAGTGGGCCGTCCGCATCCTGGCCGACTCCACGCTTGCGGTGCTTAACCACGCCGGCTGCAAGGTCAGCGAGGTCCGCTGGTTCATACCCCACCAGGCCAACGTCCGGATCATTCATGCATCCAGCGACGTGCTGGGCTTTCACCGCGACTCGGTCTACAAGAACCTCGAGCGCTACGGCAACACCTCGGCCGGCTCGATCCCGATCGCGCTCGACGAGGTTCAGGCCCAAGGTCACGTCCATCGTGGCGACCGCCTGCTGATCTCCGGCTTCGGCTCGGGGTTGAACTGGGGAACCGTTCTGTGGCGGTGGTGACGGATTGCGCCTGGATCTCACCTGGGCCGGCGTCGACCTGGCCCAAGCGGACAGAGCCGCCGATCAATCAGCCATTTGACTTGGGCAGTTTGCCCTTGATCCGCCGGGCGAAGAAACCGGCCCCATAATTCCCAAGTGCCGTTCTGCCGCCGGTGTTGTAGGCCGACCCGGCGATGGTCACCTTGGAATAGGATGCCGCGTCAATGCCATGTCCCAGACCGGCTGTGCTGGTGCCGGTGATCGAGCCGTTCCCCGCGGTACCGGTGGTGGTGCTGTAAACGTTATTCTTGGCGGGGCGGAAGGTTGCGGAATCCACGCTGCTGACCAGGTCGCCGCGCTGGGTAAGGCGAGCGATCCGGCTGGCCTCGCGAGTCCCTTCCAGCCCGGCCAGGTACGACTGATAGTCGAAGCCGGTCTTGATCTCGCTGTTGAGCTGGTTCCCGGTGACGGTCACATGTCCGATGGAACCCTGGGTCGTGATGGCGGCGTTGGTGAGCGCGGTACCGGGGTTCACCATGTAACTGGTTGCCGTGCGTGTCGACCCGGTAATGATGAAATTGGGATTCTGCGCGGTCAAGGTCGTATAGTTGGCTGGCCCAACCTTGAGCGACTTGATCTTCTTCGCCGTGATCACGCCGCCCAGCAGCCCGTGGGCCGGATAGCCTTCGGACCCGAGCGGAACTCCGTAGCTGGTGGCCGGAAGATAGACGGTCGTCGGCGTCAGGTTGGGATTCGT
>JBAUOX010001340.1:0-5397 GCA_049579985.1 Isosphaeraceae bacterium
CACCAGCCTCATGCTCATGGTCACGCCCCGGATCATCATCCTCGAGGAGGAAGAAGAGAAGCTGGGGATTCCGTCCACGGCCCTCTGATCCGAAAAGTCGACCGGATCCAAAGCAAACGCATTCATACCGGGCCGCCGGGGCCTTCCCCTGGCGGCCCTTTCTTGTTGGCACGACGCCCAGACGGCTTGATCGCGCCCGAAAGTTGGACCATGCTACAATAGAGGCCTCCTCGATCAGGTTCGTCTCCTGCATCAAAGACCGGTCCGGGGCCCGCCGGCCGGCACTCGCGAGATTCCCATGGTATTGCTGCTGTATTGCGTGAGCGTCCTGCTGGCCGGTGATGAACCGCCGGCAGCCGGGCCCGGACAGCGCCCTGCCGCGAACACGCTGGAACCGAGCCCGCAGTGGAAGCCCCTGGGGCGCAGTCTCTGGTTCGACCCAGGAAAAAAGCAGCTCGTCGTGCGGGCGAAGGTCGTGCTCCGCGAGGGACCGCTGGAACACCTGGTTTGCCTGAAGGGAACCAAAGAGCACGAGGCCATCCTCGCCACCGACGCACAGCCCCGACAGATTCACGCCGGGTTGCTCTTGACCGGTGCCGAGCCGGGCCATCCGGTTCGCTTCGAGCCCAAGTTCGAGCCCCCTGCCGGTACCCCGATCGCCATCGAGCTGCTCTGGATGACCGACGGCAAGCTGCACCGCTCCGACGCCCGCAACTGGGTCAAGGACGAGAAGGCCAAGAAGCCCCTGGCAGAGAACTGGGTCTTCGCCGGCAGCGATCTGTTCACCGATCCGGTCACGAAGAAGATGATCTACGCCGCCGACGAGGGCGATCTCATCACCGTCGCCAACTTCGGCGGCGCCATCCTTGATCTGCCGCTGGCCAGCTCGGCCAACAACGCCGATCGCGTCTTCGTTGCCTACACCGACCGCGTCCCGCCGCTTGGCACCGAGGTCTTGCTGCGGCTCGGCCCCAGTACCCAGCGACCGGAAAAGAAGCCGTCAACAACCCCATAGAGACACCGAGGAGCTCGGGGGTGGAATGACATCCAGAGCACTACTTGCAACAAGAGATCTGACCAAGACTTACGGCGACTTTATGGCACTTCGCCAGTTAACTCTCGAGGTGCGCCAGGGCGAGGTCTTCGGACTGCTGGGGCCCAACGGATCGGGAAAGACCACGACACTACGGCTTCTGCTGGGGCTCTTGCATCCGACGTCCGGACAGGCGACGATCTTCGGACTGGACTGTTGGCGTCAAAGTCTGCAGGTCCGCCGCCTGGTCTCCTATCTTCCCGGCGAGCTCCGGATGTACGGTTCGATGTCGGGACTGGCGCTGCTCCGTTTTCTCTCCGACCTGCGTGAGGGGGACGGCCTGGACCGGGCGGTGGCCCTCGCCGAGCAGGTGATGCAGTTAAACCTCAGGAAAAAGGTGCGTGCCTATTCCACCGGAATGAAGCAGAAACTGGCGCTGGCACTTGCGTTCTCTGACCCGGTGGACGTCCTGATCCTCGATGAGCCCACCTCCTCGCTTGACCCCTCGGCCCGCGGCGAGGTGCTTCGACTGGTGCGCGCGGCCCGCTCGCTGGGGCAAACCGTGATCTTTTCGGGCCACGTTCTGCCCGAGGTCGAAGCAGTCTCTGATCGGGTGGCCATCCTGCGCCGGGGACGGCTCATGCACATCGAGGACATGCACGCCCGGCGCAGCCTGCGAATGCTCTTGATCAAGTTTGCCGGCAAGGTTCCCGCCGAATTCCCCGCCGAGCTCGAATTGACGGTGCGGGAACGGAACGACCAGACCCTCCTGCTGGAGCATCGCGGCCAGATCGGTCCCCTGCTCCACTGGCTGGACACGATGCCCATCCTGGACCTGGCGATCGGCACCGAGGACCTGCACAGCCTTTACGACCGGTTTCACGGGCCCGACGCGATCGACGAAGAGATGGTGATGTCGTCATGAAGCCATTTTTCGCCCTCTTGCGCAAGCACGTTCACGACACCCGCACAACGCTGCTCCTCTCCGCGGCCGCCCTCTTCGCCCTGGGCTGGCTCTTCGTCTTCGTGACGTCGCTCAACGAGACCGAGATTCTCAAAGTCCTCTCGTCAGAGACCGAGAACAACCGCTTCCGATGGCTCCGGAACATGGGGCTGGAGGAACAGCCCCCCTCGGTTTCGATCATGATGAGCTTCTGGAGCCATCCCTTGATCATCGCCATCATCGCCATCTGGGCCATCGGCCGCGGCTCGTCCGCCGTCGGCGCCGAGGTGGAGCGGGGCACGCTCGACCTGATCCTGTCGCGACCCGTCTCACGGACGTCCTACCTCCTCACTCATGTTCTCATGGCCATCTTCGGGCTCTTTTTCGTGGCGCTGGCGCTCGCGGTGGGAGCCGGAATCGGTGCGCATTACAACTACCTCCGCGTGCCGATTGCGTTCTGGACCCTGGTGAAGCCGGCGCTGAATCTCGCCGCGCTCGGGCTGCCGATCTACGGGTACACGCTGCTTGTCTCGGCCGTCGACCACGTCCGCTGGCGTGCGACGATGATCGGCTCGGTCGTCACGCTCGCCGGATTCATCGCCTGGGTCGTCTCGGTGATCCCAGTCCTTCAAAAGTACACCTGGCGGGTCTACCTCGAGCGGGTGTCCATCTTCAAGCTCTACAACCCTGTGGATGATGTCTCCACCGGCGAGCTGCTGCTCTTCAACCTCGCCGTGCTCGCGGCCATCGGCGCGGGATGCATCCTTCTGTCCTTCCTCGCCTTCACACGCCGCGACCTGCCGGCCAACGGATGAGACTTCACTCCCGCCGGCCACGCGACAGCTCGGCGCCCGTTGGATCTCCGGGCATCAGGACCCCAGGCGATGGCCGTCTGAACGCGGCTTGCCGCTTGCGGTCGTCGTGCTAGAATCAGGTCAACTGCTTCCATCTTGGGCAGCGACAGCGGCAACCTTTCCTCTGCAAGAGCGGCGGGCCCCACATGTCCACTGCGGCGATGGTTCCCGTCACGATCTCACGCGAAGCCTTGGCCTTCATCGACCGGCTTGGTCAGCGTGAGGAGCTCGAGGCGATGATCGACCGGGCCCGCCATATCGTGCCCGGTCTGAGGTCGATCGAGGTGGTGCTCGACGCGGCGACCGAGGAGATGCCGGCGGGTGTAGTCCTCTGGACGCACCGCGACGACATCGGACTGGGGAACGACCCGACGCATCGAAACTGGATCGACTGGATGGCCGCGACGTTCCCGCCCGACGTGTGCCAGAGCTTCACACTGCTACCGGTTTATCACGACGATGGACGGTAGAGCCTTGATCGATGTCGCCCGAGAGCTGGCGGCTGGCACGAGCGAGGCCCACTGGAGGTCCAGTGTTGGGCGGGCGTATTACGCATTGCTGCACGAAGTCCTCGCCACGCTGCGACACTGGGGCTTCTCTACTCCTCCCCGTGACAGAGTGCACACTTTCGCCCGGCTCAAGCTCGTCTATGCGACCGATCTCGACCTGAAGCGGATCGGTCTCACGCTCGAAGCCCTCGGCAGGTTGCGTAATGCAGCGGACTACCAGCTCGCGCAGTCGAGCCCGTTCCTGTCCGCCAGGATTGCCGTTTCAGCCATGACCGATTCCGAGGCAGCCGTCGCCCTTCTCGACGCCCTGGACGCCAACCCCGCGCGGCGTGCCACGGCCATGGGGTCGATTCCGCCGTGAGCATCGTTCGTTGGTCGACCAGGGTCAACGGGAAGGGGATGGAAAAACGGTTTCCTGATTCCTCCTGTTCCTCCTTCTGGTCTCCAAGCAACCGCACCCGACCCTTTCGGCTCACGATGCCTGCGGCCCTTCTCCTGGCATTCTGTTGAGTTGTTGCTCGAATCTGGGTTCGTTCGCGCTGGACCCGCCAGGTCAAGAGACTGAAGCAACATCCAGCCAATTAAGCACTTGAGGAATCCCATCTCGGTCTGCCGCGTCCGTTCCCTCGTGGGACAAGATTCCAATCCTGTCGTTCGTCGTATGATCAATGACACGATTGGAATCGTATCCCACTTTCTGGCACCAAGGAACCGTGGTTGGCCGTTTTCGACACAGCGGACGGCGGGTCAGGAGACCACTGCCCGAACCAGCTCGTACACGACCCACGTTTCACCGGTAGTGAACGGGCGTCCGGTAGAGAAAAGTAGAGATTTCGGCAATTTCGCCAGCCAATAAGTCCAGCATAAGTCTTTACGTCTGTTCAGCTTACAACGAAAACCGAACCGACGACGAAGGATTCTCTGGTTCTGGACAAGACCCGTAATCAAGGCAACACCGTGGTACAGCCGTTGGCGGCTCAGTTGGCGCGGAAGGGCCACCCACTTTCTGGCACCCGGGAAACGTGGGCGGCCCTTTTCGTCGCGTCATTTGCCATCCGCCATCCGGCATTTGTCATCTGCCATTTCTTCTTCCCCATTCCGAATTCCGCATTTTCTCGAGGGCGGTGACCATAAATGTCGCACCCCCCCCGTTATGATAGGAGCAGTCTTGGCTCAATACTTGGATGGCTGCTATGGCAGCGGCGAGCCATGTTTCGGCCCGACGGAACTGAACTGAGAAGGGGCACCGATGCGCGTGTCGACCCGGCCTGTTCTTGAACGGCTCCAGGCGATCGACCTGGCAGTGCGCCGACGGGAGTTGCCCAACGCCCGGACCCTGGCCCGGGAACTCGAAGTGACGCGCCGGACGATCCAGCGCGACATCGCTTTCATGCGCCGGCTTCAAGCCCCGCTGGAGTTTGACAGCGTCCGGAACGGATATTACTACACCGATCCGTCCTACAGGCTTGGCTATTTTCCAGCGACCGAGGGGGAGCTGGTCGCGCTTTTGGTTGCCGCCCAGGTGATGGACCAGTACCGGGGAACGCCGTTCGAGCAAGATCTCCGCAAGGCTCTGGCCAAGATCTCCGAAATTCTCCCCGATACGATCGAGGTCCCGCTCGACGCGCTGACCGGTTGCCTTTCGGTCCTGCCGCGCGTTCAAACGACTTACGATCCCGAGATCTTCCGG
This sequence comes from Isosphaeraceae bacterium, assembly GCA_049579985.1. Lineage (GTDB taxonomy): Bacteria > Planctomycetota > Planctomycetia > Isosphaerales > Isosphaeraceae > Aquisphaera. The sequence goes on from JBAUOX010001340.1 coordinate 5,030, forward strand.
GTTCTGGTGGCGGCGGTGCGTCAATCGCGGCAGTTGAGCATGGTCTACTGGACCGCGAGTCGGAATGAAACACAGAAACGAACCTTCGACCCCTACGACCTGGTCCTTGCTGCCGACGACGACTGGTGCCTGATTGGCCATTGCCACCTGAGAAACGACATCCGGCTGTTCAAGGTCCAGCGGGTGCGCTCGGCGGTGGAGACTGGGGAGTGCTTTCGCCGCCCGGCCGGCTTCAGGGCCAAGGATTACATGGCGGAATGCTTCGGCACGATCCGAGGCGACGGAGACTTCCACGTCGTGCTCCGGTTCTCCCGAGCCTACGCCGGCCGGATCGCCGAGAAGCAGTGGCACGCGGGCCAGGTCATCGA
>JBAUOX010001341.1:0-2460 GCA_049579985.1 Isosphaeraceae bacterium
ACCGCCAACCCGGGCGAGCCCCTCGGTCCACGTACGGATCAGGTTGCCCCAGACCTCGTCGTATTGCTGCTTGGTCGTCTGACTCGTCTTGTGAAAGGACTCCTGAAGCTGGTGTGAGTCTTGCTCGAACTTCACGTCGAGGGCCTTGATCCGCGGTGGATAGTGCTCGTCGGCACGTTTCAGGTCGGCGTCGCGTTTGAGGGCCAACTCGGCCATCCGGGCGGGATACTCGACGTCGGCCTCCTGCCTCTCGCGCTGCTGTCGGGCCTCGGCTTCGCCAATCCGGTGGGTCAACGTCTCGTCGGCCTTCTTGACTTCGCGTTCCCGGTCTTGCTCGGCCTCGCGCTGGCGCCGCTCGAACTCGGTCTTGATCCAATCCTGGGTCTGAACGAGCAGTTTCTCCGCATCCTCGAGCGATCGCAGCAGCGGGAAATAGTGCCTGGCGACTCGTGGCTGAGCCAGCTTGGTCAGGCCGACGCGGCTGCCCACCGCCGCGGCCACGGCGATGATCACTCCGGCGATGGCCCCGCCGATCCAGCCAATTGCCAGCCCGAGTCCAGCGATCAACAGCAGGCCAAGCAAGAGGAACGGCCAGAAGAAGTTCTGGAGCTGAAGAAAGCTCGGAATATTCAGCTTTTCGAGGGCGAGAAGTTCTTCGTCAGCACGCTTCACGGCCTGCTGCAGCGTCGACACCTGGGACGCCTCGCCAGGATCGGCGGCATCGGGATCGGCGGGCTTGGTCTGCTCGTCGGGAACCGGCGGCGCGGTTGCCGAGGGCTCCGGGCCGGTCAGCGATCGGCACCGCTCGAGCACGGGATTCGCAGCATCCCTGACGTTCTGAATGTCAGCCCGGGTCGAGGCCAGCATCTCCTCATCGCGCTTGCGCGACTTGACCGTCCCATCGCGCGCGGCCTCGTACATGGCCAGCGCTTGCCAGCGCGTCTCTTCATGGGCCTTCTTGGCACGGCTGCGTTCCGACTTGGCCTGGGCGTCGATCTTCGCCTTGACCTGGAAATACTCGGCCCCGGTTGCCTGATTCTCGCGCTCGAAAGCCTGCAAGATCTCATCGCGGGTTCGCTGGTACTCGGCTTCCAGCGCCGCTTTTTCGGCCTTGTAGCGAGACGAAAGCTGGCGCGAGGCTGCCCGGTATTCCTGGTCCTCCCTCTCCCTCCGACGATGAAAGACCAGCTCGGTCTCGGTCTCTCCCTTGGCGCGGGCGGCGATCAGTGCTTCCAGGTCGGTGAGTGCGGCGACCTCTTTTTGAATCAGCGGTGACTCAGGCATGTGGGCGCAATCCAGGTTTCAGGTTGGAGGGCTGATCGGCCGCGTCAGTCAGTCTCCTGGCACTGGCGACGAATCTTCCCCAGCGTTTCGGAAAGCTTGTCCATTCCCACGATCGTGTGCTTGACCAGGTGCTCGATCGAGTCGAGGTGGTTCTTTTCGAAGTCCAGGGCGACCTGGTCGGTCCACGACTCGCGGGTAATGTCCCATTTCTCGAGCAGGTCTTTGAGCGCGTGCTGAAGCCGTGAGGAGTGGGCGCTCATGAGTCGTGCTCCTGGTTCGATTTCGGTGCCGTGCAAGTCTCCGGGACCGGTGAGGAATCGTAAACCGCGTCTGCCGCCTGAGCCGGTGCGCCATCCTTGCCTTGTTCCTGGTCCGGGCCAGCTTCGGTCTGGTCGCGGGCGTCGGCTCCGGCTGGAGAGCCGCCGACACGAGCCGAAGTCCTATCCGGGCTCGAGCCGCCCATTGCCTCGACGCGCGGCGCGGCCGGCGCGTTGAGAGCCAGATAGGCTTCGAGCGAATCGATCATCTTTGTCAGGCTTCCCAGCGACCTGTCGACACCTCCGGAGAGATGGTCGGTCAGGGGTGCCGCGCGGGAAACGTATTCGGCCATGGCATGGTGAAAGATGGGGATGAGCTTCTTGACGGTCTCGACCTTCTCTTCCGCAATGTGGAGCCGGCGCTGGGCCTCCTTGAGGGCTTCTTTCTGCTCGGTGTCGGAGATGGCGTCGCTGCCCTGCTGGGAAATCCTGCGGCGATACAGCTCGGTCCGGGCCATCATCATGGCCTCGTGCCGCCGCTTGACCTGCATCTGCCAGTACGAGAGCTGGTCGCGTTCCAGCCAGTCGCGCATCCTCTTCAGTTCCATGTCGACACCGCCGAGGGCATTCCGCGCCTCTTCGGTGAAGGTGACAAGCCCGACCCGGAAATCTTTCAGAGCCTGGATCGACAGAACTTTCGCGGACTCGGCCATGGGATGCGTCCTCGTAGTGGCTCGGAATAGTGGTGAGTGGCGAGTGGCTCGGAATAGTGGTGAGTGGCGAGTGGCTCGGAATAGTGGCGAGTGGTGAGTGGCGAGTTGACATAGGCCAAAGAGATCAGACTCACCGCCTCAATGTTCGCCCAGTAACTTTGCTTAGCTTGGATCCCTGCTTTACTCGCCACTACTCCCTGCTTTAC
>JBAUOX010001342.1:0-7810 GCA_049579985.1 Isosphaeraceae bacterium
CCGCCCCACTCCGCGTACATCGCGTAACCGGCCCAGAGACCAAGCTCGAGCACAGGCGCGTCCTGGTCGAGCAAGATTGCGATCCGCTCGCGCGCCGTCTTTCGCCCCTTCTCATGCTGGCGCGCAACGGCCTCGGGCCCGCCGCCCAGTCGCAGCAGATCCTCCTGCGCGAGAATCTCCGACGTCTGCGCAAGCAGCCGAGGCGGTTCCTGGTTCTTGAGCTCGGGCGACATTTCGGTGCGGGTCACAGGAGAACTCGACGCATGGTAAGGTTGGTGAAACCCACAATTTGGCATATCTAATAGTAATAATAGCAGTGGGTTTCACCCACTCTACGCAGTCCCCTCAGTGCAGCCGCGGGTCGGTCGCCGCGATGATGGCGCTGACGGCTTGCTGGTTGAAGCCCTTGTAACCCTCGCGGCGCTCCAGGTTCTCGAGATGGCTGCCGATGGCACCCTCCCTCAAGAACCGTGCATGTTGTCCTGCGTCAATCCGGCCCAGGGCCAGTGCCCGGTCGGCGCGATGCTGCGCGACAGGCCACCGCTCGCCCGCCGTGAATGCCTGACGTAGGAACGGGAAATCGGAGAACGGAGCCATCGTCTCGATGCCGGCCTCGGTTTTCAGGCCTTCGCGAAGTGCGTCGAAGTCGAACTGGGCCTCGAGATGATGCATCCCGGCCTCGAGAATCGACTCCCCATGCAGCGCGACCCAGAGCCCGACCGTCCCCGGCCGGGGCAGGTCGGCAAGGGCCTGATGGGCGAAATCCTGGGTGGCTTCGTCGTCGGCCAGGTCCAGGTCGGCAAAGATCACCACTCCCGTCGTGCGATGCTCGAGCACCTGGGCGCCCCAGCCGGCATCGGCCCCGGCGTGAAACCGTTCGCGAAGCTGGAAACCGAGCGTGGTGAACATCCCGATCACGCGGGGAAAGAACCGGCGCGAGCAGCGAAACGTGTGATGGTCGTGGTTGGCCCAGCCCAGTCCCAGGCGATCCTGCCGCGCCTTCTGCACCTGGGCCGCCCGGTTGCGCGATTGCCAGTACTCACGCTCGACCTCGAAGATCAGGTGGCAAGCCAGATCGCGGGAGCCCGCCAGCTCGATCACCCGATGGAGTGTGGACTCGGTCTCGTCGAACCCTTCGGCGTCATCGTCGAACCGCCGCCGTCGGGCCAGCCAGAGATCGCGCGCGGCCAGGGCATCGCGAGCCGCGTGCGGGCGCATCCGGCCCTCACGCGCCAGCTCACCGGGAAATGGCTCGAACCCGAGGTAGCCCCGGCGCTCGACCACGAACAGATCGGTCCGCTCGCCGCTCACCCGAGCGGTCCGGTAGGGTCCCTGGGGGTAGCCCAGTATCTCCAGTCCCAGGTCGTGAGCCCGCGAAAATGCGGCGACCGATTCCACCTTGACGGCGAGATTGCCCACGCCAACGACCCCGTCTTCATCGCTGCCGGCCGATGACGGAACCAGCGCGATGCGGGGAAAGATTCCGCCGGGATGGGCGTAGACCGGGACCCCGACGGAGTAGGCCGTCGGCTGCCGCTCGTACCCCAGAGCGGCCATCGCCCCCGCCAGCTTGCCTGAACACGAGACGACCAGGTGATCGACCCAGACCTTCAAGGGCGTGCCGGTCTCCCGGATCATCCGGCCGGCGAGGTCGGCGGCGAACCCGTTCCCTTCGAGTCCCCGGTCGATCAACCGATCGATGAACGCTTCGGTCCGGGGCCAGCGCTTCCAGTCGGATCGAGAAGAGGCAGCCGGAGCCGCGGCAACTGACATGGTCGATCTCCTTTGGAGGGTGATTACGCCCTTCTCCTGCCATCCCGCCTTCAGGCGATCGCCTCGGCGATGTCGTCCGCCTCGGCGATATCGTCCTCGAGCACGGTGGTACAAGCCTCGGACTCGGACGCGGCCGCAGCCACGGTGCTACAATGCTCCGACTCGGACGCGGCCGCAGTCATGGCGGCGGCAAACAGCTCGAGACCGATCTCGACCTGGCGGGCGGTCAGGCAAAGCGGAGGGCAGAACCGGACGGTGCTCGCGCCGCAGGGCAGCAAGAGCAGTCCGCGGTGAAAGGCCAGGTCGACAATCCGGTCGCGCAGCAAGGGGGCCGGATTGCCCGACCGGTCCTGCACCTCCAACCCCATCATCAGCCCCTTTCCCCTGACCTCGCGAACGCACGAAAAGCGATGTCCCAGGGCGTCCAGCCCGGTGCGAAGCTGGGCCCCGCGGACCGCGGCATTGACGCGGTATCGCTGCTCGATCAACCGCAAGGTCGCCAGTGCCGCTGCGCACGCAACGGGGTTACCGCCGAATGTCGAAGCATGGCTGCCGCTGGGCCAGTCCATCACCGAGGCCCGCGCCACGATCGCCCCCAGGGGCAAACCGTTGGCAATCCCCTTGGCCAGGCACATGATATCGCCCTCGACCCTCCAGTGCTCGCACGCAAAGTTCCTGCCGGTCCGGCCAAATCCGCTCTGCACCTCGTCGAGCACCAGCAGCACCCCGTGCTCGTCGCAAATCTGGCGCAGACCGGGCAGGAAATCGTCCGGGGGTACGATGTAGCCGCCCTCACCCTGGATCGGCTCGACGAAGATCGCCGCCAGCTCATCGGCCGGACAGATGGTCCGCAGCAGGGCGTGCACGCTGTCGAGATCGCCAAAGCGCGCGTGGTGGATTTCTGGAACCAGGGGCGCAAAGCCCCGCCGCTGCATTGGTTTGGAGCCGGAAAGCGACATCGCCCCGTACGTTCGCCCGTGAAATGCGCCCAGGAAGGCCAGGGCCCGATTCCTGCCGGTGTGCCGCCGCGCCAGCTTGAGGGCGGCCTCGATCGCTTCGGCCCCGCTGTTGGTGAAGAAGACGCGCTTCGGGTCCGGTCCGGGCGCCAGTCGCGCCAGTTGCTCGGCCAGCCGAACCTGGGGTGCATAGTAGAAATCGGTCCCCGACATGTGGATCAGCCGCCGGCTCTGCCGCTCGATGGCCGCCACGATTCGGGGATGCGAGTGCCCCACGTTGGTGACCGCGATTCCGGCGGTGAAATCAAGGAACCGGTTGCGATCCATGTCCTCGATCATCGCCCCGCGCGCGCGACGGACCACCAGCGGGTAAACCCGCGTGTACGAGGGCGACATCACGCGGTGGTCGCGTTCCAGCCAAGCCGCACTTCGGGGGCCCGGCAAGGGGCCCACAATTCGAGGATCGTCGCGATACAGCGGGACCATGGCGATGAAACTCCTTTTTTCCAAGGGTCGCTTGCAACAAGCCTGAAGCGCAAGCGAAGGGCATTGAAGGATAGGCATATTAGAACGCCCTTCGCTTGCGCTTCAGGCTTGTGAGTCCCCTGCTGGGACTCCGACCCTTCCAGGATCTGCCGGTTCCTTAATTGCGTCAACGAGGTGCTCTATCTCCTATTCTGCGATAGATCTACCCCAGAATTCAAATCCATCTGAAAAAAAGCCGCGGCTCAACTGCCCTGCGCTGCCTTCGCAGGACAGAACAGAGGCGGCACCGCCACGCATCCTCTAAGATGATGGGGGTCGCGTAATGGTTCAAGGCAATCCGACTTCGCGCCGGAGCCAGACCACGATGAGAGGACGAGTCATGGGTGATCCCGAGGCGGTGGTCGCCATCCTGGAACCGGCGAGTGACAGTGCGATCGAGATTGCCGGGCCCGCGCGCCATGAGCGAGCCCCTGGCCGAACCTCGGCAGTTGCCGGTCCTTACCATAACTGGCGCAGTCCCAAGCTGGTCACGTCGGCGGCCTCGGCGTCGCTCTTGCTACTGGGCTGGCTGATCCGCTCGGCTGGCGGACCGCCCCGCCTGGTCGAGGCCTGCGCTATCGCGGCGATCCTTTCCGGCGCCTTCTATTTCGGCCGCCGGGCGCTCCTGGACCTCATCCTCCATCGGTCCCTTGGCTTCTACTTCCTGATGAGCGCCGCGGCGGTCGTCTCGGCCTTGATCGGTCACGCACAGGAAGGCGCCATCCTCGTCTTCCTCACATCGATCTCCGAGGCGGCCCAGGATTATACCGAGTGGAAGACACGATCGGCCATCCATGCGCTCATGAACCTCGCGCCTAAAACAGCGCTTGTCCAGCGCGGCGAGCGGACGGAGGAGATCCCGGTCGAACAACTGGTTGTGGGCGACCTCTTCATCGTCAAGCCGGGCACGGCGATCGCCACCGACGGACTGGTGGTCGAGGGAACCACCGATGTCAACCAGGCGCCGATCACCGGGGAGAGCCAGCCGGTAATGAAGGAGCCTGGTGATTCGGTCTTCGCCGCCAGCATCAATGGACCCGCCGCCCTCAAGGTCCGCGCCACCAAGACGTTTGCCGACAACACGGTGGCCCGGATCATCCAGATGGTCGAGGAGGCGCAGGAGAAAAAAGGGACCAGCCAGCGATTCATCGAGAGGTTCGGGTCAAGGTATAGTCCGATCGTGGTTCTGGCCGCGATCCTGGTCGCCGTGCTCCCTCCGGCGCTTGCGCATGCCGACTGGCAGACCTGGATCACCCGGGCGACGGTGTTGATGGTGGCTGCCTCGCCGTGTGCCGTGATGATCTCGATCCCGGTCACGCTCGTTGCCGCCCTCGGGACGGGTGCGAGGAAAGGCGTGCTGATCAAGGGGGGCGTCTTCCTCGAGCAGATGGCGGGGATCAAGGTGGTCGCGTTCGACAAGACGGGCACCTTGACCTTTGGCGATCCCGAGGTCACCGACATCATTCTCAACCCCGCTCGACCGGCCAGTTCACCCGCGACCGCCGAGGAGCTGATCGCCATCGCCGCCGCGATCGAGCAGCACAGCGAGCACCCGCTGGGCCGGGCGATCAATCGCCATGTCCGGGCCCATGGTTTGAAGCTCCGCCAGATCGACGAGTTTCACGCCCTGGTGGGATCGGGCGCATCGGCCAGGATAGGCGGAACCGTCGCGTATGTGGCCCGACCCGCCTTCTTCTGGACGCAGTTCGGTCACAATCTGGCCAGCCTCGACGCGGACCTCGAGGGCTGCTTGCTCCAGGGCAAGACCGTGGTGATGGTCGGCGACGCGGCCGGCGTCTGGGGCTTGATCGCGCTGCGCGATCGCGTCCGGCCTGGCGTCAAGCGAATCGTCTGCGAACTTCGCGAACTTGGCATTGAGCGAGTAGTGATGTTAACCGGCGACAGCGACCGGACCGCCCAGAGCATCGCCACCCTGGCTGGCGTTGACGAGGTTGCCTCGGACCTGAAGCCCGAACAAAAGGTCGAGCGGATCGTCGAGCTCGCGCAGCAGTACGGTCCGGTGCTGATGGTCGGCGACGGCGTCAACGACGCCCCGGCCCTGGCCGCGGCCAGCGTCGGCGTTGCCATGGGCGCCGCGGGCACCGATGTCGCACTCGAAACGGCCGACGTCGCCCTCATGGCCGACGACCTCGAGAAGCTGGTGGACGCCCTCCGCCTGGCCCGGCGCAACCAGACCGTGGTCCGTCAAAACCTGGCGCTCTCGACGCTGGTCATCACGGGACTGGTCCTCGGGGCATTGACCGGTCTCTTCTCGCTCACGACCGCCGTGATCGGCCATGAGGTCAGCGAATTCCTGGTCATCGCCAGCGGCGTGCGGATGCTCCGAGATTGAAACACTGTCGAATCAATCAACCATCGTCGCCGAGTCCTTAACGCGTATCCCCTCACCGATTTGCTCGGAATGCTCGGACAGGGACAATGCGGTTCGAAGCGGAGGGATAGCTCCAGCGGCGACGAACGCGTGTCCGGGCTCGTTCAAATGCCCATCGCGGGGAAACAACAGGAGCCCGGGCATGGGAGTCGCCTGGGCCACAATGGCGATGTCGATGACCGGGACGTCAATCTGCCAGTCGGCGACGATCTGGCCGAGGGGGCTTTTGCCGTCCTTCGCGCAGTAATAAGGTGCCACCGGCCCAACCACGAGGATGCAGAGCTTGGTCCCGCGTTGCCGGCATTCCGTAGCGATCGCCTGGAGTAGCGCCCGCGACCGCCGAATCACGGGAGCGTCCGCGGCGCGTGCGGTGACGTCCGGGTTGGCCCACCACTGCCATGGCGCCTGGTACGGGGTCCGCACCATCCGCCTCCAGGCTATGACCACCCTCTGCTGGACGTAAAAGGCGAACTTCGATTTGAGATTCAACCACGTCGAGAGGTGCTTGACCCAGTCCGGTTCCTTGTAATACTCGCGCCGGGGACGGCCATCGGCATCGAACCCGTTATCCGGCAGCTCGCCGGTGAGGTCATTCCCGGGGAAGATGCACAAGACCAGCGCATCGGGCGGAGCGCGCCGCAAGACGTCGTGCGTGATCCGGTGCCAGTACTCGAAGAGGTCCGTCGCGGCCACGCCATAGTTCTCGCAGACCACCGCGCGCCCCGGAACGGAGCCGGCCAGTCCGCGCTCGATGAGCGCGCAAAACGTTTTGTCGTAATCGACCTGCATCCCCTCGGTAAACGAGTCGCCCACAAACGCGATCCGATAAGGCCTTCCCGTCTCGGACGGCTCCGGACGGGCCCGGTACCCCTGGGCGTTGGTCCGGAACGCGACGCGAAACTCCGAACTCTCGATCTGGTAGGTCGAATTCGGCCAATACTTGCGCCCGGCCGCCGTCCTCCCCGAGCCGACCGCCCATTGGTCACAATGGATGTAGTACTTGGGGTTCCAGAACAGCCGGAAGCCGACCTCGCCGATGACGCCGGTCACGGCGAACAATACGAGGTTGACCAGGACCAAGGGGCCAACCTTCTTCCACCGAGGGAGGCGCACCAGCCTGGAACCAGGATGGGCCCGAGCCACCGTTTGACGATCGTCCGTGCTTTCGGGCATGGCATGAGCTTCAACTACCGAGGAGATCCCTGGAGAACCATTCGCGGGGCCTTTTCAATAGCCTGGCGCGAATCCGCCGTAGCGGGGAGATCGGCACAATCGTCGTGCGACATAATCGCCGCTGAAGGAATCGATCATTATTATCTGTAAAGCCTCCGATATTATGGAAAGGGTTGACTTACCCTCCGATTCGGAGTTTCCCCTATCCTCGGCACAATCGGCCTTGGCTTCGGGTTGGGAGAAAGGTGTCAGGGTTGGGAGAAAGGGGGAGAAAGGTGTCAGGAACCGAAAAACGACTTTCTTGCATCAATGTCCCCGAAATGGGTTCCTGACACGAATGGGATTCGAATGGGATTGACGAAGCTGGTCGGGGGTTTGGTCGTCGCCGTGGCCACGTTTCTTGTCACGCTCGGGATCGGAATGCTGACCGGATATTACCATGCCTCGGCCCTGGTCGGCTTCCCATTGGCCGTCTCGATGGTGGGCTTGATGGAGATCGTTCTCGGAGTCAACTTCGCCGACCTTGCAGCACGATTCGATCAGGGCGGCTTCTTTCTCAAGCTCGGCATCGCCATCGTGGTATTGTGCTTCGTCGCTGTCTTTCTAGCAGGATGTGCTTTCCTCTATAGTTCCATCTATCGTCGATATTTTTCATGAATCGGGAGAGGAAAAAAGGGACGTCACTGATATCGACCGTTTGTGAGGGCAGCGAGCCCAGGGGACACGCACGTAAACGCTTGAGGCAAGCGGCTTAGGGCCTAAGGAATTGCTATTCAGTGATGTCCCTTTTTTCCTCGCTGGTCCTGACCACCGAAGCGATTCGCGACACGCGGCCGACGCGGGGCAAGGCGAAGCTGGTCCGTGCGGCACGAGAGAGGTAGGCTGCCCTGCTCATTTGCAGCCATGAGCTAATAATACCGCGGAATGTTCGGGCATCGGGTTCGGTCCGCTGCTGAGGGCCGAACGTTTGACATGAGCGGCAGCCCACGGC
>JBAUOX010001343.1:0-2336 GCA_049579985.1 Isosphaeraceae bacterium
GGCTGCCCCCGCAGAAGAAAAAGCGAGTGGTGTTGACTGCGGCTGGTCGCCGCAACGCGAAGGAGGACCCAGAACCAGCATGAACAACTATGCCCAGAATTGGATCAGACTGGGCAGCCTAGGCTCAAGCTAATCGGGCAGGAGCCCCCGCGTCAACAGACCCGGAGATCGATCGGGTTGATCCGGCATTTCCTTCGCTTGCGCTTCAGGCTTTTCTTCATGACCGGGGAAGAATCACCGGCGCCGTTCGTTCTCCTGTTTCGAAGGCGTCTGGTATGCCCCCCTCGTCGGGCGGGGCGAGAACGCCTGACACGGGCATCACTCCGGGAGACGAACATGAGATCGAAACAAGGGAGAGGCGCACTTCTGGGTCTGGTCGTGACTTCACTGCTCCTCGGCGTTTTGGTTAGTCCGAGCATGGCGCAAGGCGCGCGGGCTTCTCGGGGCCGGCATGGCTACGCGCCGGGTTACCGCCGCGGCTATCCGGGCGGCGGATGGGGCTACTACCCGCGCCCTTACTACGCACCGAGGGCGGGATATTACCTTGGCGGCAGCTACTATGGCGGCGGGCGCTTCGGCCGACCGTGGGGCTACGCGTATTCCAACGGGTATCTCCCCGGTTACGGGGCCTTCTTCGGCTCCAGCTACTACGGGTCGGGCTACGGCTACTCCAGCTACGGCGGATTCTGCCGCTGAGCTTTCCGGATGGAAGCGACAGTCCGAGGTTCCGATTCCGACGATTCCGACGGACCACGATCATTTTTCTTTTGCCAAGTCGTCGTCGATTGCTTAGATTGAGCTGTCCATGTCCGGATGGTTGGATCCCGCGACTTTCATCTGATGCGTGGGTCCCGCCGCGTCCCGGCCGGCGGAGGACCGCGCACGGTGCTCCTCCGGCTTCACCTATCTGGTCAACTCCCATGCTGACTCAAATCCTCTCAACGCGGACATTGGCTCTTGCCTCTGTGCTGGTGATCGCGATGTCCTGCTGGTCGTTCGTGCCGGCCGCCGAGGAACCTGGGAAGGTCGCCCTCTTGGTTGGCATCAACAACTACAATCGGCGCAAGCTGGAGGACCGTCCGCTGCGGTTCGCCGAGCGCGACGTCCAGGAGCTGGCTGTCGTGCTCCAGGAGCAGAAGTTCACCGTCCGGACCCTGACCGGCCCGGACGCCACCAAGGTGAACATCGAAGAGGCCCTCACCGGGCTTCTGAAGGGGCCGAAGAAGGATGTCGTCGTGGTGGCCTTTGCCGGGCATGGCATGCAGTTGCCGCTGAAGGACGAGGGAGGGAACCTGGTCCGGGATGCCCAGGGGCGGGAGCTCAGCGACGCCTTTTTCTGCCCGTTCGACGCGGTTGTCGGCGAAGGCTCGACGATGATCAGCCTGACCCGTCTGGTTGAGCGGCTGGACAACGAGGGTGGGACGAACCTGTTCCTCGTCGATGCCTGCCGTGACGACCCCGACCCGTATCGGGGGCTGGGCAAGCGGTCGCTCTCGGGTGATGAGCTGGTCGGCCGGCTGCCGGGCAACTCGGCGATCCTGTTCAGTTGCTCGAAGGGGCAGCAGGCGCTCGAGCACGAGCAGGCGGGGGGAGGCCATGGCGTCTTCTTCCACCAGGTCATCGAGGGTCTCCGGGGGGCGGCGGCCGACCCCGATACGGGCGAGGTCGGCTGGGACGACCTGGTCGGCTACGTGCGGAAGCGCGTCAATCGCCTGGCGCGTGAACTCGATCCCGAGGCGGCCAGGAAGGCCGATGAGCGGTTCTCCGGCAATCTCCAGACCCCCCAGCAGATCACGAACCTCGTTGCCACGCCGATCCTCGCACGGCACGTCAAGACGCGCGCGCCTGTCATACCCATGCCCGCCGATGTCCCCGAGCGCAAGGTCACTGGGCTGGACACGATCACGACCAGGACCGTCGGCATCACCCTCAAGCGGATCCCCGCCGGCACGTTCCAGATGGGCTCGCCCGATGGGGCTGGCAATGAAAACGAGCATCCGCAACACGAGGTCCGGATCACCCGGCCGTTTTACCTGGGAGTCACCGAAGTGACCCAGTCGCAGTACGAGGCGGTGATGGGCAACAACCTGAGTTGGTTCGCGTCAACGGGTCTAGGCAAGGACAAGGTCGCCGGCCAGTCCACCGGGCAGCATCCCGCGGAGAACGTTTCCTGGCTCGAGGCCGTCAGGTTCTGCAACAAGCTGAGCGAGCTGGAGGGGCGAAAGCCGTTCTACGAGATCACCGGGGAGACTGTCCGAGTGCCGGACTGGAAGGCCCCGGGATACCGTCTGCCGACGGAGGCCGAGTGGGAATACGCGTGCGGAGGCGATCCCGCG
>JBAUOX010001344.1:0-1740 GCA_049579985.1 Isosphaeraceae bacterium
GTCCGCCGCCCGCGCATCCTGATGTTCGACGAGGCCACCAGCGCACTCGAGAACCTGACTCAGGCAATCGTCACCGAGAGCATCACCCGCGAGCTCCGAGGCATCACCCGCGTGGTCATCGCGCACCGCTTGACCACGGGCATCGACGCCGATCGCATCGACGTGGTCAAGAAAGGACAGATCGTCCAGTCAAGTGAATATCATCAGTTGCCGGCAGAACCCGGTCCATTTCAGGAGCTGGTCCACCGGCAATCGACCTGAACCAGCAACGACGGGCACGCAGCGGTTGCCGCAGTCTGGCTCAGCGGCGGCCTCGGGAATTACAAGCCCTTGCCGCCGAAATGCTTGTGCTTCCTCGGATTGCGCGTGCCGCGAAGCTTCGTGCGCCGCCCCTTGGCCACCGGCGAGCTGTCCGCCCGCTTCCGCCACTTGTAGCTCTTACGATGTCGCGTCTTGGCTTTCATGGTTCGATCCCTATCCCGCTGACCGTTCGACACTTCGGAACAAGGTCCGAACTGTGACTGGAGATCCGAAAGAGTTATATTATCAGGAGACAGTCAGGTGAAGGCAAGAGGAGTACCATCACCATGTCCGTTGCCCTGGACTATCCGCACGTTCAAAAGACTGGAGATGGGCCGGCTCATTTGATCCGTATTCCCCGGATTCGCGTGGCACAGATCGTCATGGATTACCTGGGCCATGGTTGGTCACCGGACGAGATGTGTCGTCAGCATTCGTATTTGACCCCGGCGGAGGCTCATGCGGCAATGGGTTATTATTTCGACCATCAGGCCGAGATCGACCAGGAGATCCGAGCCGAGATCGAGCTCGCCGAGCGTGAACGTGCACAGGAATCTCGATTACCCGTCATTCTCCGGCTCCGTGCCCAGAGAGCACGTTAGATGGCTGTGGCTCTGTATATGGACGTCCAACCCTTACTTGGGCAGGCGGCATCGGTAATTTGTATAGCACCCCGGGATTTGAGAAGACGGACGCGAGTCACACGACCGTTGATGTTGGTCGATCGCGATTGGCCTTGGAAGATTCTTCGTCGAGGACCTCGGGCCAGAGTGCGTGCTGCAAGTGTTCCCAACAGGGCCACTGGATCATCCGAGGCACGGCCTGACCGGGAAGGGCACGCGTGGGAGATAGCGGCACGAGATTTGCGGTGAAGTTAGGTTAGGGTCCATGGGAGAGGTCGTGGGGGATCGATCTTCATTGACCTGCCGATGACAGCCGCATCCCCATCCGGGCAGGACCGAACGCGTTACCAAGGTCAGGGACGATCAGCAACCAGTCAAGGCCGATTCCGTGGCAGATCACGACCGCTTCAGCATCTTGGCCGTGGACGACGACGATGACCTCCGGGGGGTGATCGCGCGCCGCTTCCTGCGCCGCGGGCATGACATCGAGCAGACCGCATCGCCCGTCGAGGCGCTCCGCAGGGCCGAGCAGAAGCACTTCGACGTGGCGATCCTGGACATCGCCCTCCCCGAGATAGATGGAGTCCAGTTGCTCGAGCGGTTGCGCCAGGTCGACCCCGAGACCCAGGTGATCATGCTCACCGCGCAAGGGACCGTCGAGACGGCGATCCGGGCGATGAAGCTGGGAGCCTACGACTAGGCTGCCCAGTCTGATCCAATTCTGGGCATAGTTGTTCATGCTGGTTCTGGGTCCTCCTTCGCGTTGCGGCGACCAGCCGCAGTCAACACCACTCGCTTTTTCTTCTGCGGGGGCAGC
>JBAUOX010001345.1:0-4265 GCA_049579985.1 Isosphaeraceae bacterium
CATGACACCTGATCCAACCAAAGTGCCCCACCCGCCCCAGGCCACCGTCGAGGAGCCATGCGAAAGAGATAACGCATGCCTGGAGATCGAACTCAACGGACGGGCGGGGCTGGGCCGGGTGGTCGACGCCCGACTGTTTCAACCGGCACGGCGTGAATACGCGCAGCGACTCTTGGAGGCACTCTGCGAGCATCCCGGAGTCAGAAAGGCGGAGGTCGACCTCGCGTCTTCGACGTGTCGCGTCGAATTCGATCTCGCCTCGAACACCCGGGCGGTCATGGGGGGGATCCTTGGCGAGGCGCTTCGTACCGCCTCGGCACGCGCCGGCAAGACCCCACGGTGGAGGCGAAGCCCGCGCTGGTCGACCCTCACCGCCTATCGGTCGTTCGGAGACCTCTCACTCTGGGAAACGTACGCGGACCAGCCGGGGAGTGTACGGCTTGTCCATCGGGGGCATGCGCGCGACCGCGCCGCTGCCTCTCGTCTGGCCGACAGCCTGGCGGGCCTCGAAGGGGTCGAGCGATGCCACGTGTCGCTATGGTCGCACCGGATCACGATCGATTGCGGTCCGGGCGCTGGCTCATTGGCCAGTCGCACGGTGGACCGCGTGGAGCGAATCCTGGAGGGGCGGAGGGCTGCCGATCCGAGGGAAGCCGCCTTGAGGTCGGGCGCTGTGCCTGAGGCGACTGACGCCCCGGTCATTGCGGCAACCGTGTGGAAGCGATTGAGGTACAAGGCGATGGCCGGTGGTGCCTTCACCCTGACCCTGGTCGGCCTGGTCGTGCCCGGCGTCCCGACCGTCCCGTTCCTGCTGGCGACGAGCTATTACCTGGCCCGCTCGTCGCCCCCTCTGAACGAACGGCTCCGACGGACGGCGTTGTTCGGGCCGATCCTCCGGGAGTGGGAAGGCCATGGCGCCCTGAGCCTGGCCTCGAAGGGCAAGCTGATCGGGCTGACCGCCACGATCGTCGTCGTGACGGTGGTTCTCGCTCCCCTGACGCCCCTCGCCCTGAGCGTGATTCTCCTCATCTCGTCGCTCAGCGTCTACGGGCTCACCAGGATGCCCACTCTCGCGAAAGACGCGCAGGCCAGCTCTCGCGCGGCCATCCCAATCATGTTGCCGCTCCCGGCTCTTTGAACCCGTAGTAGACTTCGACCAGGTAGGCTTCGGCCGGTAGGCTTCGGCCAGGCACCTTCGCCTAAGCTAAATGAGGAGCCTGGGGTAAGGAGATTCCCTTGCCAGCGAGAAACCTCTGTCCCAAATCCGTATGCGCGGCCGGGACTTGACCCACCAGAAAGCCTTTGATGCCCATTTCCCCGATTTCTCCCAGCGTTGGTGCGTGGGCTGGCCGTCCTGGTCCTGTATCAGCGAGACGAGATCGTTTATCATTCATCACGTTGTTGCCGTTTTGTGCCCGGGACGAGCTCAACGCAATTGGTCGCTGAACGACCCCACAGGCTTCGAGGCGAGCACTTAGGATACGAGGAACAAGTGATGACGACGAACAACCGACAGAGTCGGTTAATGCTCATGATTCTGGTCGCGATGGCTGCATTCGACATCGGGTCGAATCAGGCCCAGGCGCAGTTCCGAGGCGGGTGGGGTGGGGGCTTTGGTGGCTTCAATTACGTCTCCCAGCCAACCGACTTCTTGAATCAGCAAGCGACGCTCAATGCCTCGCGCGCACATGGACCGGTTTCCAACAACGTCTACGCCAACAGTCCCAACTCCTATATCAACCATCTTCGAGATAACGGATTCGAAACCCACTATGCTCCCGATACTGCGAGACGTTTTTCAGATCAGCCGGATCACGGACCATCCCCGAACGTGAGTCAAACGAGCCACAAGCTGCCCCGGCCGGCGACCGCGACTCCAACCGTTCCGAGGCCGGTGGTCCCCATCGCGAGCTTTTTCGACGCGTCACGGAAGCTCGAATGGCCGAGTGATGCCCCGGTCGCCGGCGACCTGAGTGCGAAGCGTGAGATCTCGGATCAAGCCTGCCTCGTCGTCTTTGATGAGGTCGAAAAGCACAAGTCAGCCCCGATCACGACAGTGACGGATGCCCGAAAGAAGTTGCTGGACTACGGCCAACCCGCACTGCAGGATTTTCGAAGCCATGCCACGCCGCGTCTGGCCGACACCTTCCATCTATTCCTATTGTCGCTCTACGAGTCGCTGGAGCAGGCCGCCTATCCTCCCGAAATGGCCTCGGCCACTCCGTCCACGCCTTGATAATTATCCACTCCATGATGTGCTCAGTGACCGAGCATTCGCGAGACTACGGATTCGAGGTTCCTGCGCGACAGGTCGATCTGGACGACCGCCCCTTCGCGGCCGATGAGGACGTTCGCTGGGATATCCGAGATTCCGTAGGTGCTGGCGTAGTCGCGCTGCCCTGAACCGTTGACCATGGTGGGCCAACGGACATTGTGATCGAGCAAGAACCGACGGATATTGGGCAAGACGGTTTCGAGTTTCTGGCCGCCGTTCTGCTGGACATCGAGGTTGATACCAACAACTCGCAGGCCTCGGTCGTGATAGGCATCCTGGACCTCTTCAAGCCACTGGATCTGCGTGGCGTTGGGCAGGCACCAGCTTGCCCAGAAGACGACCAGGACAACTTTCCCTTTTTCATTGGCGAGGTTGAACGCCTTGCCATCGAGGTCGGTTCCCTGGATGGGAGGTGCGGGCTTGCCGACCAGCTCGATCCGTTTCAGACGTCCTGCGAGGAAGTCTCTGACGGCAGCGCCGTGAGACTGTTCGAGAACGAGCCGGAAAGCCTCACGGGCGATCGGGAACTGATTCCCTTCGACGAGGCGCTGATAGTATGCTTCGCAGATTCCGATGACCTCGCCGGGGGCGAGGCTTGCCCGAGCCGCAGTCGCCTTTCGTTCCTGCGTGCTTTCAGTAACGGCCTGACGCAAGCTTTGCAGGGACTGTTCATAGGCCCCTCGGTCGGCCTCGGCGATGATCTTGACCAGATGGGCCAGCGCGTTGGTCTGCGGCGACGAGGTGCCATGCTTGAGAACGTCGTTGGCAGCCGCCTCGGCATCGTGGAAGAAGTTACCGGCAATCGCCAGACGAAAGACCCGCTCGTAAGTGGCCGCGGCTGCGGAAGGCTCTTGCCGCGCAGCGAGGCGTTCGAGACGTTCCAGTCGGCTCCGGTCAAGCTGGAGGAGTTGCCGGTCGTAATCTTCATCGATCGCCTGGATGTTCTTGTCGGCTCTGGCCGAACCGGCGGCTTTTGGCGCTGCCAGTTCTCGTTGATCTCGGCTATCGGCCTGGCCGGAAGCCATCCGCGGTAGGGTCAGAGACGCGGTCAATACCAGGGACATTCCAATCTTGCCGGCGAATCGAGGCCATTGCATGTCAGTCTCTTCTCCTGGACGCGGGCTTGTTCTTAGGAAACCGAGTGGAGCGGCCCGATCGTGATGGAGATTCGATGCCTTGCCAGCTCTACCGGTTTGGTCACTCGCTGGGAAGTAAGCTAAATGCACTCCCGACCGATCAAGTGAGCCAGGGCACCATTGTGCCATGTTGGCCTAGGGGGGCGATAGGGAGAACTTGCAGAGCGTAGTAGACGAGAGTCCCGTTTTGTCCGGCCGGTTTCGGCCCTGTCCAATCGGGCCGAGGATCGGTTGCAGGGGGACTGCGTCACCCCGACAGAGCCTGCCTCGTTCTGTAGCCAGGTCTCGGCGGGTCGCGCGTCGCCGCCCTGATGGACACAGGGGCGCCCCTGGAAAAGGCACTACCGGCAGCAAGCCGGTTTCTGTCCCGATTTGTTTACACCACGACCTACACGGTTTCGTACGCGATTGTCTACCCGACAATCCTGATCGCAATGTGCATTCCCACGAACAACGCGGTTGTGCACCGGTTCGTCGACGGCGCGCGGGCCGCGAGCGAGTCGGTCGATCATTTGAAAAGTCGGAAATTGTCGCCCCCGCTGGCCGATTCGACGCCATCGCTTCCCTCATGAGTGGCGACCTAGGCATAATAAGCCAGAGAGCCCTATTTCCCCGCGACTTACGCCGTGCTATCTTTCATGAAAGTGCATTCCTTCGCTCTCACAGGTGCACAGCAATGAGAACAAGATTCTTATTGACAGGCCTGATCCTCTGCGGCGCGGGGCTTGCCCTGGCCCAGGATGGAAAACCAGCAGATGCCCCGCCGGGGCAGACTGCCGGCGAGGCGAAGTCTTCTCCGGAGGAGAAGGCGATCCGCCTGGCCGATGACGCTTTCGTCCGCGACTACAACAAGG
>JBAUOX010001346.1:0-2053 GCA_049579985.1 Isosphaeraceae bacterium
GGACCATCCCGGAGCGGCTGGCGCGGCTGCGGGGGCGGGCTACGCCAATCGCAACCAGGGCTTGGACCATCCCGGGGCGGCTGGCGCGGCCGCGGGGGCGGGCTACGCCAATCACAACCAGTACGACCAGTACCACCCCGGCATGGGGTACGGCAACTACGGTAACTACGGCTATGCCGGAGGCATGGGCGGCTGGGGCGGCTATGGCGGCTATGGCTACGGCAGTGGCGTCGGAGCCTGGGGCATGGGCTCACCGATGTACGGCTGGGGTTACTCGAACTATAACAATGCGTACTCCGGTCTTGGCCCGATTGGCGGCGGCGGGAACCAGCCTCCAGTTCAGACTGGTCCTCCTCCCTTCGACTACTCCCAGCCGATCAGCACGACCGCCGCGGCACCCGCGGCGCCCATGGCCGCCAAGGCCACCGAGGACTTCGACCAGGCCCGCGACGCCTTCAAGCAGGGCAACTACGCCCTGGCCGTCCAGCTCGGAGAGCAGGCGCTCGGCCAGATGCCCAACGATCCGAACATTCACCAGTTCCTGGCGCTGGGGCTGTTCGCCCAGGGCCAGTACGATCAGGCCGCGGCGCCACTCTACGCGGTCCTGACGATCGGGCCCGGCTGGAACTGGACCACCTTGATCGGTTCGTATGCCGAGGCCGACACGTACACGCAGCAGCTCCGGGCTCTGGAGGCGTACATCAGGGCGAACCCTCAGTCGGCCCCGGCGCACTTCGTTGCGGGCTATCACTATCTGACCCAGGGGCACAATGACGCCGCCGCCAAGCAGTTCGAGGACGCGTCCAGGCTCCAGCCCTCGGACAAGCTCTCCGCGCAGCTCGCCGCCCAGTTGCAGCCCCCCGCGAGCCAGCCGCCGTCCTCCGACGGGGCTGCTCCTCCCACGGCAACCGCCTCTGCCGAATCGGCTCCGCAAGGCAAGCTGGCCGGAAGGTGGGCAGCCACCCCGGCCAAGGATGCCCGGGTCGCACTCGCGATCAACGACGACGGCAATTTCACCTGGACCGTCACCCGCAGCGGTCAGCCGGCCAAGACCATTACCGGCAAGTCCACATTCGCCAACGGCGTGCTCACCCTCGCCGGTCAGGATGGACAACTCGGCGCCTTGGCCGGCCAGGTGGCCTGGCAGGACGACAACCACATGACCTTTCGTGTCCTCGGCGCCCCGCATGATGACCCGGGATTGAAATTCGAACGTTGACACCAGTCATCCGGAGATGCCTCGCGCCGCGGTCGCTCGCTCTCTTCGCGATCGTCGGCGCGAGTGTCTGCCGAGCTCCGAACCGAGCCTTCACCAGAAGAGGTATGCGCCAGATGCGATTGAGGGGTGTCTTGCAGTCGATCATGGCGGTGCTCTATCTGGTTGGAGCGGGATCCTTTGGCCCTTTGCCGGTCTTCGCAAGCCAGGAAGTGGCGCCGGCGAACACGACAGGAAAAAGCACACGCGCCGGGCCGGCGGTCGCATCTCGGGCATTGAGACAATCAGCGGTGCGACGCGCGGATCGAGTCCACTGCTGGCCGCCAGTCAGTCGATGATCGACCGAAGTGCCCAGGACCTGGTCTCTGAAGCTTCAAGATATGAAGGTTTCCATCGATGTTGGCCGTCTACTACATTGGAATCAAGGCCGCCTTCCTCTTTAGCTTGGTCCACGCGTTCGTGAAGTTCGAGCCGCTCCAGAAACACTGGCTGTTCCTGGGTCTGCTTTACACGGCGGGAGTGGTCATGCTGAGCTGGGTGTGGTTTGTCGCGCCGCAGGAGGCTCCTGATTATCGCGCCTGGCAAATCTTCTGGTTGAAGACGGGCGTGATCGCCGTGATCTACTTCAAGTTGCTCGAACGGTTCGACGAGGGGTGGATGTTTTGGACGCTAATAATCGCGGGCTTGGGCTTGGTTTATTTTTGAGACCGCGCGGTCGGGTGAAGGCCCGCGGCAAGGGACCAACTGGATGATTCACTTCGAGTGTCCAGCGTGTGCCGCCCCCTTTGACGTGGATGAGCGGCTGGCCGGCCGGGCCGGGCGCTGCAAGCGATGCGG
>JBAUOX010001347.1:0-2626 GCA_049579985.1 Isosphaeraceae bacterium
TCGTGCCCGAGCTGGTCGAGGACTATGGGACGAAGAAGGCGACCGTCGTGCTCGACCGGGAGCGGGTCGCGCTGGCCAAGGTGGTGGTGGAGGTGGCCAAGGCCAACGTCAAGGCGGCCGAGGCGCGCCTCGAGGAGGCGCGGGCGGAGCTCGCCAGTTACCAGGCCGAGGTCGAGCGCTGGGACTCGGAGGCCAAGCGGCTCCAGCAGGAGGTCGACCGGGGCGTGGTCGATCCCCAGAGTCTCCTCCAGGCCACCGATCGGTGGAAGGCGAGCATCGCCGCGCGGCAGGCGGCGACGGCGACCGTCATAAAGGCGGACGACGACTTGCTCGCCCGGCGGGCCGCGCTCTCCAAGGCCGAGGTCGACGTCGGGGTCGCCGAAGCCGACCTGAAAGTGGCCGAGAGCGAGGAGAAGCGGCTCAAGGCCTGGGTGGACTACCTCGTACTGCCCGCGCCGTATGACGGCGTGATCGTGGCCCGCAACGCCAACACCTTCGACTTCGTCCTGCCCAGCAGGGGCGATCCCTCGGCCTTCCAACGTGGTCCCTACCTGTCGCCCTCGGGTACTGCCGCGCCGATCTACGTGGTCGACCGCACCGACATCGTCCGCATCTTCGTCGACATCCCCGAGCAGCACGCCAACTACGTCCACATCGGCTCCAAGGCCACCGTGCTCGTCAGGGCGTACCGCGACCAGCCGATCCCCGGCACCGTCACGCGCACCTCCTGGGCGCTGAACATCAAGAGCCGCACGCTCCGCGCCGAGATCGACCTGCTCAACCCCGGCAGCCAGATCCTGCCGGGGATGTATGGCTACGCCAAGGTGATCATCGAGCGGCCCGGCGTGCGGGCGCTGCCGGTGTCGGCGCTCATGCACATCGAGAAGACCATCTTGCACATCGGCGAGAAGACGTTCTGCTGGACGTACGAGAACGGCCACGCGAAACGGATCGAGGTGGAGACGGGGCTCAGCGACGGCGAGTGGATCGAGGTCACCAATCGCCAGACCCCACCGTTGGCCGATGGCGTGAACCACTGGACGCCGATCGACGGGACGGAGCAGATGATCTTGGGCGACCTGTCGATCCTCGCCGAGGGCAGTCCCGTGAAGGTCGCTCCGGCGACGGCGACGAACGAGGCAAAAGTCGCGCATGCCAGCCCACCCCCGGGCCCTTTGAGACCCTAGGAAATGTGGACCGGTTCCGAGCCTTCAAGGTGCTTGTCGGCGTCTCTTGGGAATTCTTAGAACCGCAAATGGAATGAGTCCTCGGGAGGGCGAGGCTGGCATACTGCAAAGTTGCGGTTGACGGGTATTCCCTTTCCTATCGGATTTGTTGCGCTGGCTCGGGCAGGGTCTCCTGACCCGCCCGTCCTCTTCGACCGACGGTCTCCCAGTCCCCGAGCGTCGGTACGTCACCTGGAGACCCACGATCGGCCGAACGGCGGGGTCGGGAGACCCAGCCCGACCCAGCTACCGGCAGAGATTGCTCGTTGAGCACTACCACGGTGAATCGTCGAGGGACGCCGTCGATGGCGCGAGCCGGGCTGGGTATCGATGGCCTGAAAAGCTTGGGCCGCGACTGGTAGAGAAAAGGAAGAAGCCTGTACCCGAAGGGCCTTGCGCAGACGATGACTTGACCGCAAGCCATTGCGGCCTTTCGGGTACAGGCTTCTTCCTTTTCTCCCCACCCGCCGCCGCTCAACCGTTGACCATTCTCTCGTGCTCAGAGGCGCTCAAGGCCACCCGCTCCAGGCGTGCCTGCCGGATGGCCATCCGGCGCAATGACCGTCCATGTACAACGACCGAGAACGCGGCTAGAATCGCAGGGAACGCATGACCACTATGACGACGCAAGACTCTGGAGCACAGTCAGTTGCGACTGTGAAGATGGGTAATCCTAGCCTCGTCTTCGGTCGTTGTATAGATTGGTGTGGTGAGAAAGCGGCGGTGACCGAGGGAGGCTTTCCGATGAGTCCTGAGCAGTCTGGTCGAGCGGGCAGGGCGTGGCCGATCGTACTGATCGTGGTGATTCTCGCCATGACCACATGCTGCGTCGCGATCATGAGCAGGCGGTCAGCCGAAGCGGGAGTCAAAACCTCTGCGGATGCGGACTGGCCCATGGTCTTGTTGCAGCATGTGGCTTTCTTCCTCATGGTGGGCCTGTTCGCATGGCACCAGAGGCGGGTGCTGGTGTTCCTGATCAAGCTCGCAGGTTGCAACTGGGTCGTTGGTTCCGAGATCATGCTCTTGCTGGCAATCGTCTACGGAGCGTTTGGCGGCTTTGGCGTGCCCGAGCTGTTCTGGAATGATTCCACGATGACCGTGGGCGTCGCGGGCTTCAGCGCGATGCTGTTTCTCGAGCTGGCGTGGTTCGCCATTTACCTGGCCGACTATTCGCGGCCGACCCGAAGCCTGCACCGGCGACTTGAGTGGAACCAGGTAGAACCCTTCGTGGTGGATTCCGGGCTTCCCCGGCTCTAGAGAATGCCGACCCAGAAGGGTGCTGTCGCGCCAGTGCCAAGGATTTCCACGAAATCCGGGCCGTTTTCACGCGGGGAGTGGCTTGAGTCCCCCCCTGGATCAGCTCGGGGCTATTGAAATAGAGGCGTCTTTCTTGGTGAAGT
>JBAUOX010001348.1:0-4208 GCA_049579985.1 Isosphaeraceae bacterium
CGACCGCCTCGGCCGCAACGACGCTTCTTATCTGCTGCCACTGCAGACTGGATCCGAAGCAGCCTGAATCTCAGGCTCCGTTGCTCGTTCCGTTCGATGAGGTTTGCGAAGGGATCGACTTGGGGGCGAAGCCGAGAATGACGCGACAGGGGGCGTTCTCGAGCACGTAGCGCGTGTTGGAGGCAATGGCCGATGTATCCCCGCGCCGATAGACCCCGCGCAGGCTCATGAAGATGGCGTCGAACTTGCCTTCGACGGCCTCTCGAACGATCTCCGGGCCGGCCTGGCCCCGGGCAACCTTGTAGTTGACGATTCGGCCGAGCTCGCGAGCGCGCTCCACGCCGCGCTCGATCACCTCGTTGGCCTCGGTGACGGGATCGGCCGGGCCCTCGCCGTCAGGATCCTCCAGGGCGACGTCGATCAGGGTCACCTGGATCGCGGGATCGAGAAAGCTCATGACGGTATCGAGAAAGTCGGCCGAGAGCGGGCTGCCGTCGTAGGCCAGAAGCAGCCGTTCGACGCCGTGCCAGCTCTTGCGCAAGTCGGCCAGCAGCCCTGCCGACTCGGCTCCCGCTGCCCCAGGCTTGGGGATCTGACTGCCGCCTGCGATGTCCAGCCGCATGTCGCGATCCTTGCCCAGCACGCGGATCGAGAGCGGTTCGGGCTTGGCGCCGCAGACGTTCAACCAGTACAGAGCGACCGCGTCAAGCTGGTCCTCGGGCCGGTACTTGTTCGACGGCCCCATGATCAGCTCCTGGGCCCCGATCGTCTTGGCCGTCTGCGTCATTGCGTAAAAGGGTTCGTTGGTCGGCACGATCACCGGCCGCACGGGCTTGCCCGCGTGCTCCGCCAGGTTCACGACGGCTGTCAGCAAGTGCCGATCCTCGTCGCTGATCGTGGGCTGATAGTCGGCGCTGGCGGGCGGCAGCACCGTGGCCGTCATGACCACGACCTCGGTCGTCTCCGGATCGGTCTCGTTCAGGCACTTCACGAGCATGCCCAGGTTATACGGAGAGCGGATCGCCACCAGCTTGCGAAAGGGCTTGGTCAGGCTCAGCCCCTGGGGCGTGAGCTGCTCGGAAAACGCCTGGTTGAACTGCTCGAGGTGTTCGTGGTGCTCGCTCGAGCCCAGCCGCCGGTGATGGGCCCGCTCGCTCAGGAAAAAGATCGTGAACAGGATGAAGGTGAACAGCGAGCCGGCGATGGTCGCCACCTCCTTGGTCAGCAAGTTGGCCAGCGCGGCACCGGCCAGGACGAGGAAGATCAGGCTGATGCCAAGCGGAACGTCGTACTTGCCGAACCGGAAGTTGAGGGGAACTTCGTACTCGCGGCGGCTGGGCTGCTTGAACCGTAGGACCAGCATCGACAGTGCCTTGAACACGAAGCTCCATACCACGCCAAACGCGTACGCTTCGCCCAGCGTCAAGACATTGCCCCGGCTGACGACGATCGTGAAGATCTGGAGACCGGCGACCGTGTTGATCAGGCGGTAGGTCGTCCCGTACCTGGGGTGCGGTTTGAGGTACCAGTCCGGCAGCACTCCGTCCTCGGAGACGCGATTGAGCACGCCATTGGAGCCGACGATCGCCGTGTTGACGGCTCCCGAGAGAATCAGGAAGCCCACGAAGACCACCACCGCGTTGAACGAGAGCAAAGCCCACCGCGGCCCGATCACGTTCATCGCCAGGCCGCCCATGAGGTTGCCGGAGTATTTCGTGATTCGCAATTCCTCGGGAATCAGCATCACGGCGAAGAAGCTGATCAGTGAAGTGAACAGCAAGCTGTAGACGAAGACCACGAACGCCGCGCGCTTGAAATTCTTCAGCTTGGGGCTTTCCACCTCGCGATACACCTGCGCCAGCGTCTCTTCACCGCTCATGGCCAGCACCGAGTGGCCAAACGCGATCAGCAGCCCGCAAACGCCAAGCAGGCTGAACCAGTTGCCGGTCATCGGGGCCGACCTCAGCTCTTCGCCGATCTTCGTACGGCCGAGGAAGCCGAGCGGATCAACCTGCTTACCCAGGGGGTCGAGCATCGGCTCGTGGGTGATGGGATCGACCTTGCGGTCGAGGTTCGGGGTGAGCGGCGGCGCCTTGATCTTGTCGGGATGTACCGCCAGGGTGGCGCAGCACCAGAGGATCATGATGATCCCCATCACCGTGGTGGCCCCCATGATCCGCAGCGCCTGGTCGCTCGATTCGTGGATACCCTTGAGATTGACCCGCCAGAAGTAGACCGTGATCGTGACCGCGACCCCCGCCGCGATCAGGTTCTGGTTCGAAGCCAGCAAACTCTCGGGGCCAAGGTGGAAGAAATCGACCAGCCAGCCAACGATGTACTGGCCAGCCGAAACGCCGCTGGTCGGCCCCGTCAGGATGTAATCGAAGAGGAGTGCGGAAACAGACATCTTGGCCAGCGTCCCTCCCATGGCCTCCTTGACCACCCGGTAGACACCGCCGCGGACGAACATCGCGCAGCTCTCGATGTAGATGCTCCGCACGCCATAGCTGAAGATCATCACAGCGAGGATGAACCAGGGCGCTGCCGCTCCGATCTGCGATTCGACAATGCCGCCGATGTAATAGGCCGTGCTCGCCAGGTCGCAGAGCACGATGGCCGCCGTGCGCCAGAACGAGATGAAGGTGAACATCACGCTGGTGACGACCAGCACCTGGCTTGTCGATGGACCGCGGCGGCGTGGTCGCTCAGGAGCACTCTCTCCGGAGGGCATGGCAGGGGGGTCCCGGGAATAGTCGAGCGTGATGGCAACTCTTCCGCCGCGCGGCGGCGCGTCAGCGCTTACTGGCCGACGCTTCTGGAGATCACGGAACGGATACTTGGTTTCTGATCAACAGGAACGATTACACGGGGTTGCACAACCAGCGTCAAGAGGATCGAACCAGGGCGAGACGCTCTCAAGTCGGATCAGCAGCCGAGGGTTCGTTCTCCTTCGTCGAGTTCGTCTTCTGACTCTGCGGCTGGGCGCCATGTCGTCGCGAAACCTCGGCGGCCACGGCCTCGGTGAAGCTCTCCGTCGATTCTTTACCGCCCAGGTCGCGCGTCCGCACACCCTCGCGCAACAGGTCAATAGTCGCCGTCTTGACCCGATCGATGCGAGAGGGAGGTGATCAAAGAACCCTCGGGGTCGGCCCCTCGGCACACGCTCTCCGTCATCGCCACGCTGGGCCATAGGGCAAGAATCGCTTGGAGGAATCTCATCTCGGCGTCTCCCTGAGGAAGTGGGTCTCCGATGGTGCGCGAAAACGGCCAAAAAAATTGTAATGCCTCAGCCGAATTGAGTTAGTCTTGCAACTTGAGCAGACACCAAGTGCGCAGACGCGTTTTGGGCTTGGGGCGAAACGTCGGAGGCTGACTGATTTCGAGGGCGATGGGATCATGGCGCGTCGGCGTATATTCACGGTGCAAACCCCATTGGGGCATCGCGTCTTCCTCGCGCGCGACCGCTGGCGGCAGATTGTTCGGTTCAAGCACCCGGCATTGGCCGGGCGACAGAGCGATGTCCGAGCCTGCTTGGCGTCAACTTTGCTCGTGCGAGAGAGTGCCAAGGAGCCTGACGTGCATATGTACTACGCACTCGCGGAGAATGTCCATCTCTGCGTTGTTACGGCACCAGCCGGCGAGGACGAACGGTTTGTCGTAACTGCTTACTTCACCAGGAACATCAAGTCGGGGAGGGAGTTATGGAAAAGCTGACGGTCTACTACGACCGCGAGGGAAACACCCTGAGTGTCTGGTTCGACGATCCCAAGAAGGAAAGTCTCTGCGAGGAAGCCGACGACGACGTGGTCCTGGTGAAGGACAAGGACGGGCGAGTCATCGGCTTCGAGCGGCTCAATTATCTTTCGGCCGAGCAGCGCGAGGCCGGAGTGAGCATTCCCGTGGAACTTCACATGGCCTGAGGGTTTATTGGTGTCAGGGTTTATTGGTGTCGGTTCTGTTTTCAACGAAAACAGAATTGACACCGGAAACTGACTGCCGTTCAGCTACCCCCGGATGATCTTCCTTGGGGGCCTCGTCGTTGATCTCTATCGAGGCTCCCAAAACGAGACTGTAGCATCAACGGTGCTACTTTCCTCCTGCTTTACGAGCTTATGCAGCGATTTGGTCGCGAGTTCGGGGACTTTTGTCCGTTCACTCCGCAATCCAGTCACAGGCAGGGTTCGTGGGTGTCGCTCCTGACGCAATCA
>JBAUOX010001349.1:0-3602 GCA_049579985.1 Isosphaeraceae bacterium
GTCGATGGGTCGGCCGCCGCCAACCCTCCGGCGAGCGCCGGGTCCGCGATCGATCCCGCCCCGGACGCAAGGCTCGGGGCCAGGAAACCGGCCGCTGTCGGGATGATGCTTGGCTGCTGATCGCCGGAATCCAGTGGCACCGGCACGGAAGTCCCATCAACCAGCCGGCGCTCCACGTGCACGTCGCTGTCCTCGGAGACGAAGAGGAAAACATCCCTCAGTCGCTCCGGCTCGGCGTCGGTCCGCACCGTGATGGTCCAGCTCAGGTAGCAGCGTTCCGGGTCGAGCTCGTCCAGCAAGGGGACGGCCTGCGGATCGGTAGTCACGGTCGACTCGCCCAGCTCGCGCAGCTCGTCCAGCACGCCCAGCGGATTGACGCCCCGGCGGAGGGTGTCCGGTCCCGGAGACAGTTTGATCTGGTAGGAGGACGATAAGGAATCCGGTTGCAGGCTGCTCTCGGACGCGGCCGCCGAGGGTCCAGCCCCGGTCGGACCGGTCGGGTCGGCCTTGTCCATGGCTCGCGACTTGCTTTGACGCGGCCTGGCCTTGGGCTCTCCTCCCTCCTTCTTCTTGGCTCTGGAAGCACGCGGCCGCGGTTTGGTCGGCCGGGTACCCGGAGCTCGCGACTCCGACTCCGACGCTGACGCCGACGATGACGGTGACCCGGCGACGTCTTCCCGCGCTGCCGTCGCCTCGTTGGGAGTTGTCGCGGGAGCGTCCGGCTGGGGCGGGCCCAAGGGCAAATCGGTCTGGGCGGGAATTGCCGGCGCGGGACGTCCGGCCACCGAGCCTGGTTCCGGCCGGCTGGGTCTGCCGGCCTCGGGCGCAGGCCTTGACGGGGCAGTGGCCGGCCCTGGAGGCGTCACGCGGAGCAGGTCGCTTAGTCTCTGGCTGAGGTCCCCCGAGCCGGGAACCGGCGAACCGGCCGCATATCCCTCCACCATGGCGGCCAGATGGTCGCGTGACTCGAGAAGCGTCGTGATGATGTCGGAATCAACGGCCAGCGAACCAGTCCGGATCTTCTCCAGAACCGCCTCGATGCCGTGCGTGAACCGGGCGATCGGTTCCAGTCCGACCATCGCCGCGGCGCCCTTGATGGTATGGGCCGCGCGGAAAGTCTTATCCAGGTGCGCGCGGTCTCCTTGGCGCCGCTCCAGGTCCATCAGCCCTTCCTCCAGGCTGATCAGGTGCTCCCTCGCCTCCTCGAAGAACATTTCACGGAAACGGTCGTCCGAATTCCCCAAGACCTTCACCTTTTAAAGGATACGCTCGGAGTTCAAGCCAGTGACCTGCGCCGGGGATAAACCGCCGAAGCCGTTCCCAGCCAGATCCCTTTGCAGGTCGGATCGGAGCTCGCCCGCCCGCTCGAAGATCGTCGCGCGAAACCGGTCAGACCTGGAGCCGCCCGCTGCTTACTCGAAACTCTACACGAAAAGGAGCCGGCCGAGGGACCGGCCGACCGAGAAACCCGAAGACGACTACCCGCTTCGCAAGAAAACTCATGCCAACGGCTAGCCAGCCTGGTCGATCCGATGCAGACGTGTCCCGCGGCCGATGACATGATCCAGGCGACACGGGAATTCCGACCTATATAAATGAATACGGCCTTCGGACTATTCCGGCAAGACCCGGCGGACCCAGCGGCGGAGGTGTTCCGCATCGATGGGCTTGACCATCCAGCCCGTCACACCCTGGCGGCGGTGCGCTTCAAACTCGCTCGGGTGCCGGCAGGAGAGCACGAGAACAGGAAGGAACCGATGAGCCGGCATCTCCCGCACGGCGCTAACCAGCGCGAGGCCGTCGAGATTCGGCATTTCCAGATCGGTAAGCAGCAGGTCACAGTGCGATTCGCGCAAGAGCGACAAGGCTGCTTCGCCGTCGGAGACCGAGACGACCCTGAGATTCAGGTCATTGAGCTGTTCCGCCACCCAGCGCCTGACCGCGGCGCTGTCATCGGCATGAACGATGGTCTTGCTCATAGAGTCACGTGAGTTCTCGCACAAAGTCTTTGATAGGCCGGCGACCGGCCTCGCAACCCTACGCCCCCGTTCATGCTTCCTTCCTTGGCCGACGCACTGCCATCTTTTGCTCGAGAGTGGCCCCGGTTCAGTCGGACACGGTATCAAGCCAGGCCGACAGACCGGAACGTTCGGCAATCTCGGCACAGACCCTGGGAACCCTGGCCAGTCGGACCGTCAGGCCATGGCGTTCCGCCGTCTTCACGCAGGAGATCAGAAGCTGAAGGCCGGCCAGGTCCCACTTCCCCGAGTCTCCCAGGTCGATCCGCAGATTCTTTCCCTCGGCCAGTGCCTCGCGCAGGGTTTCACGGTGAGCCGAGACCTCGTAGATCGTGGCCGGGCCTTCGAACGAAATTGTCTTGAGGTCCGGTCGTTCGACCGCCATGGCACGTACCACCCGTTCAACACCGAGCGAGCAGAACTCGATCGCAATTCGAGCGCACGAAGGTGGACAGCGAGGATGCAGGCGGGGACAGTCCCTCCTCCCGCTCAGGTATTTTGCAAGTCGGTATTATTCTACCATGCTGCTGGGTGAATGGGGAGCGTTCAATTCACCTGGCCGTTCGCTGTAGGACGATGATGTTGATGTCGTCCGCGGGGCGCCCGGGCATTGTGTGCCGGTTGAGCGCCTCATCGAGCTTGTTAAGAATCTCCAGGGGATCGGCGCCGTGGTAGCTCTGAAGCAGGGTCCTGAGCCGATCCTCGCCGAAGAGGACGTCCGAGGGATCCATGGCGTCGGTCAGCCCATCGGTGTAGATGATCAGCGACTCGCCGGGCTCGAGCCGGTCGTGATCGCCGGCGGTGCCATCGACCATGCCGATGCCGAGCATTCCGGGGTTCGACGGCAGCATCCGCGAGCCCGCGGGTCCGACGATGATCGCGGGCGGGTGACCGACCCCAGCATACCGGACCAGCCCCGTTTCCTCGTCGGCGATCAGGTAGAAGCCCGTACAGAAGTAACCTTCGGGGAAATACTGTTCGGTGGCGATATCGAGCCCGGCCAGCATCTCGCCCGGCTCGAGCACCGCGAGCGACAAAGGTGCAGCCAGCGCCTTGACCATTCCCGAGAGCATCGCCGAATTGACGCCATGCCCCGACACGTCAGCGACCAGGATTCCCAGCCGGTTGTTCTCCAGCCGGTAAAAGTCATAAACATCGCCGCCGAGCTGATTGGCGGGCGTGTAGCGAACCGCCGCCTGCAAGACTCCGCGGGGTTTCGGGGGGCGGGGCATCAAAGCAAACTGGACCTTGCGGGCCAGGTCGAGCTCGAAGGTCAGCTTCTTGTGGGCGGCTTCGAGCAAGCGGTTGCGCTCGGCGAGTTCGGCGCGCAGATCGGCGATCCGCAGATGCGCCCGGATCCTGGCGTACATCTCCTGCACATCGTCGGGGCTCTTCGGTTTCTGGATATAGTCATCCGCGCCGGCCTCGAGGCCGGCGATCTTGTTCTGGATCTCTCCCAGGGTGGTCAGCATGAGGACCGGCGTGGAGCGCAGCTCTCTGTCTTTCTTGATTTCCATGCAGAGCCCGGCGCCATCCAGCTCGGGCATATCATAATCGGTGAGGATGAGCTCGGGACGTGGCTCC
>JBAUOX010001350.1:0-4145 GCA_049579985.1 Isosphaeraceae bacterium
GGTAGGTACAGGTGGAGTGCGACGCCCCGAACGCTCCGATGCCGCCGCACTGCCCGTTCGCGTTCGCCATGCATACCTGATGGGCCTGCGGGTTGGTCTTGTCGGTGCATTGCCCCGCCGCGTTCGCCGACGTTGGCGGTATCAACATCCACGCGACAAGCACCGCCGCGGCGGGCACAGCTTTCAACCACATGATTCGATACTTTCGGTCGCGGGGTCGCCGGCGCAGACTTCGGCATGTGCCATCGGAGCTAGTGCGACTGCGGCCATAGCCGTCAAGACTGCGATTCGCCTTCATGGCTTCACCTCCATGCCCCGGCCCGACGCCGTTGTGGTGTTTTCATCATCCTCGTCATGGGCGTGACCGGGGCATTTTCGCCCGAACTGGGGTGCCGTCGACCTGTGACAGCGTTGCCAACCCTCGTGCTGGAGACCTGTATCTCAGATTGGTGACCGTGCCGTCGGGGAGTTGCTGGTCGCGCCAACCCCAGAAGTTTGACCAGATGATGCCTGGCACGCGAGCACCGTCCCGTAAGGTGCTCGCCAGCCAGCAGGCCGATACTGTGAACCGGGATCGGCACGGTATCGGAACCGCGCGATGAAAGAGATGAACCGCGCTCCGCACTGGGCGGGTATCGCCAGGCTGGCGATTCGCCGTCGGGGAGGACTAGCTCGGAAGAGGGCCGGGACGGGGATTCCACGTCCAGCCAGGCAGCCGCTCTAACCTCTTCTGCCGTGTGGGGTCCAGCTTGCCCTTTGCGTACTGGCTGCGCTGTTCGCTCACCCAGACACCAAGGTTGACGCCATTGGCCTTGTAGGAGTACGGGACACGACTTGTGCGGTGTTCCTTCGCGTATTCCTGGAGCATATGGAACGTCTCCTCCCACCGGTCGGCGTGCGGGTCCCACGACCAGCCGGGCAGCGACCCCAGGCGTGCGCGGCGTTCCGCGGTCAGTTCGTCTCGCTTCCTCCGCTGGACGCTGACCCACTTACCGAGGTTCACCCCATTCTCGACGTAGCTCTGCGGGACCAGTGCATGACCCTCGCGGTCGGCGAACTTGCGTACCAACTCGTACCGCTCGTCCCAGATGTCTTGAGAAACGGTCCAACTCCACCCCGGCAGGGCCTCCAGTCGGGCGACGCGTTCGGGCGAGAGGTTGCCCCGTTCGGCACGCTGCTCCGCGACCCACGCCCCCAGCTTCACGCCATCCTCAACGTGACCGGAAGGGACGCGTGCGTGTCCTTCCCGATCAACGAACTTCTGCAACACCGCGAACTTCTGATCCCAGACGAAGTCGCTGCTGCGTCCCCAGTACCAGCCCGGTATCGCCTCCAACAACGCCTGTCTTTGGCGACTCAGCTTCCTGTGTTCCCGACGACGAAGCCGGGTCCACTGCCCGAGCTTCCGGTTGCTCTCGACGTGGTCAACGGGCACGCGGGTATGACCCTCTCGCGCCGCGAAAGCCCTCAGCAGTTCGAGGTGTTCCATCCATGAGTCCTCAACGGCATTCCAGCTCCACCCTCGGACTGACTCCAACCTGGCTCGCCGTTTGTCGCACATCTTCTGGCGGTTCGAACGCTGTTCGGTTACCCAGCCTCCCAGGTTCAGACCGCTTTCCATGTGGCCTTGGGGAACCCGTGCGTGCCCCTCGCGGTTGGCGAATTGGGTGAGTGCGGCGAACCCCCGCTCCCACGACTCGCCGTGTGGGTCCCACGTCCATCCGGGCACCGACTCCAGCAGCTTTCGGCGTTCCTTGCTCAGCTTGGCTCGGTTGGTCCGTTGTTCCTGTACCCACGCCCCGAGTTTCACACGGTCTTCGACATGCCCCTGCGGGACGAGAGCATGACCCTCTCGCCGCTGAAACTCGCGCAGCAAGTTGAACTTTCGCTGCCACATGTCGGCGCGTAGGTCCCAATTCCAGCCTGGCAGCGCCTCCAGCCGCTTCCGACGGTCACGGCTCAGACTCCCACGCTTGGCCCGTTGGTGTGAGGTCCACCTCCCGAGGTTGGAACCATCCTCGATGTGATCCTTGGGGACCCCGGCATGTCCCTCACGCCTGACAAATCGCAATAGCGAAGTGAACCCTTCCTCCCACTTGTCTTCAAAGGGGTTCCACGACCAACCGGGCAGAGCTTCCAGCAGCGCGACGCGCTCGGGTGACACCGTCTCCCGGTAGTTACGTTGCACGGCTACCCACTGACCCAGGCGCAGCCCGTTCTCGACGTAACGCTGCGGTGGGCGGGCGTGACCCTCACGCTCGGCGAAACCCTTTAAAGCGATGTAGTGCTGGGTCCAGTTGTCCTCCAAGATGTCCCAGGTCCAACCCGTCAGGGCTTCAAGGTCGCGGATGCGTTCCTCGGACAGTTCTCCGCGCCGATACAGCCCCCGCTGAGTGGCAACCCAGCTACGGAGGTTGTGTTCACCCACCATGTATGGAATGGGCACGTTCGCGTGACCATGTTCGGCGACGAACTGATTCATCAGTCCTATCCAGAAATCCCACTTGTCGGACAAGACATCCCACGACCAACCGGGTAGCGATTCCAGCTTGTCCCGCCGGTCATCGGTCAGCTTCCCCTTTAGGTACAAGCCCCGCTGGACGCTCGCCCATCGCCCCAGCGCGTAGCCGTCCGTGACGTATTCGACAGGAACCCAAGCCGTCTCATGCTCGGCGGTGTACTTCTCCAACAGCCCATACCAGAACTCCCATCGGGCGCTGGTCTTCTCGACGAGCCGAACATCGAAGGCAGCGGCGAAGTCAGCGCCCACTGCTGTTGAAACGTCGAGGTGAATCTTGTCCGGAATCCGGGCGCCGCCCGTCCTGCCGAGTTCACGGCGGAAGGAGTCGATCTGCTCACTTAGCTCCTCGTCGTGGGCGCGGAGCGCTTTAATTACGTCCCACACGTTCTTGAACGACGAATCCTCTAGTGCTGTAGCGGCATCGGTTTCGGTGTTGATGAAAACCGGGATGACAATGGTCCCGACGGTCTTGTCCTCGGCGAGGCGTATCGCCCTTCCGACCGCCTGCACGATGCCCACCTCGGAGTGGCGGGGGTCGATAAACGCCACGCCGTCGAGCGTGGGCACATCGACACCCTCTGACAGGCATCGGGCGTTTGCCAGCAGACCTCGCTCGCCGTCGTCGAGCTGGCGCAGGCGTTGGAGCCGGATGTGTCGCTCGCCGGCGGTCATCTCCCCGGAGGCGTAGTTGGTCCACAGCGCGCCCTTCGGGCGCTGGCGGGCAGGCATCCATTCGACGACTTCCGGAAACTCTGAGGCGAACCTGCGGGCGCGAGAGATGAGGGAGTGGAAGCTGATGACCCGGCGGAGGTCGTATTTCCGCATCGCTTTGGCAAGACCTATTTGGCTCGCCAGGGTTCGCGCATCGGTGGGCTTGCCGTCTCGTTTGACCAGAGTGCCCTTCTCCGCCCACTCCCTGTAGGTCGCGTCGTCCACGCCCACCACCGCGACCTGGTAGTCGGTGAGTAGCTTGCGGCGGATGGCTTCACCGAAGGTGAGCCGGTGGAACACCGTGCCGAACTTGGCGGGGTCGTTCATGGTGGCGACTTCCATGTCTTCGTCCTGCGCGGCCTTCAGCACGCGACCGGTGTAGTAGCGCGGCGTCGCGGTCATGAACAGCCGTCGTCGCGCCTTGATGGTGTGGGCGTTGAGAATCGTTGCGAATACTGTGGACTCGTCACCGGCGACTCGGTGGGCTTCGTCGGCGAAGGCGATGTCGAACTGCGGCACCCTTCCCAGCTCGAACGCGGCGGCGAGCTGCGGGGAGGACTGGTAGGTCGAGAACACCACTCGCGGTCCCGACCGCCGCCGGAGGAACGCGGCGATCTCGGAGGGGTCCGTGGTGACGGGGACACCCAGCTCGCTGGTGTGGGCGACCGCTTCGTCCTCGCTCTGATTCACCGTCTGGTCGGAGCAGACCGGCAGGGCCTCGAAGGGCACCTTGGCGTGGGTCCTCCAGACTTGCAGGGTCTGCTTCAGCAGTGACAGCGACGGCAGCAGCACCAGCGTCCGTTCGGCGTCCAGCTTCTCCTCGATAAACAGCGATGTGAGGGTCTTTCCAGTGCCACACGCCATGATGAGCTGACCCCGGTCGGCGGTCTGAAAGCCCCTGACAACGCTGCGG
>JBAUOX010001351.1:0-10963 GCA_049579985.1 Isosphaeraceae bacterium
GGCGATCCTTGCCCAGCGATTCGGCCTCGACCCGTTCGAGAGCGACGTGCTCCTGCTCGCCGCCGCGCCGGCGTTCGACAGCCGGTTTCCCCACCTCTGCTCCCGGGTCCTGGACGACCCGGAGCACGCGTTCCCGAGTTTCTCGGTGGCACTGACGGCCTTCCCGGAAGCGAGCTGGGAGGCGCTCGCTCCATGGGGGGCGTTACGGAGGAATCGCCTTATCGAAGTGGTCGTCGAGGACGGGCAGGCGCCCGGTCGTTGTCCCATCCGGGCGGATGAGCGTGTGGTCAACTACCTCAAAGGGCTGAACCACCTGGACGTGCGGCTGGCCCCGCTCCTGGGACACGTCGCGGCCGATGACTGCGGCGCCGACCCGCCCGAGTGCTGGCGGGTCCTCACGGATCAGATCGCCGGTATCCTGAGCCGGCCGGCCGGCGAGCGGATTCCCGTGGTGCAACTGACGGGGGGCGACCGGCTGGACAAGCAGGAAATCGCCCGGCGATCGGCCGCCGCGCTCGGGCTCGACCTGGTCCGGCTCGACGCCGCGCTGCTGCCGGCGATGATCGTGGAGGTCGAACCGCTCGCCCGGCTCTGGAACCGCGAGCGGCGGCTGCTCCCGCTGGCGCTCTATGTTGACATCCCCGAACCGGCGAACTTTCACGATCACCAGGTCCCGGGGTGGTTCCTCGAACGGTGCGAGGGCGCCGTCTTCGTGGGGACCGGCACTGCACGGGCCCCGGACTTGGCCGCGCTGGCCAGGCCGATCGTGAGTTTCAAGGTCCCGCCCCTGATGCGTGACGACCGCCGCCGAGCGTGGGCGGCGGAGCTGGGGGCGAACCCCGTTGCCGGCGAGATCGCCGTCCGGCTTGCGGACCAGTTCGAGCTCGACCGCGGAACCATCGGCCGGATCGCGCGCTCCACTCCGCGTCTCGACCAGTCCGAAGCCGCCTGGTCCGCCAGGCTCTGGGACATGTGCCGGGCGATGACGCGTCCCCAGCTCGAACGGCTGGCGCAACGTCTGGACTCGTTCGCCGGCTGGAACGACCTCGTTCTGCCCGCGGCCGAGACGGGGACGTTGCGCTTGATCGCTGACCACGTGCGCCACCGGGAGACGGTTTACGAGACCTGGGGCTTTCGCCGCAAAGAGCCTCGCGGGTTGGGCATCACGGCGCTCTTCGCCGGAGAGAGCGGCACTGGGAAGACCCTGGCGGCCGAGGTCCTGGCCAACGAGCTGGCGCTCGACCTTTACCGGATCGACCTCGCCGCGGTGGTCAGCAAGTACATCGGCGAGACCGAGAAGAACCTTGGACGTCTGTTCGAGGCCGCCGAGGCCGCCGGCGCGGTCCTCTTCTTCGACGAGGCCGACGCCCTCTTCGGCAAGCGATCCGAGGTGAAGGACAGCCACGACCGGTATGCGAACCTCGAAGTGGACTACCTGCTCCAGCGGATGGAGACCTACCGCGGGCTGGCCGTGCTGGCGACGAATCAGAAGGCTGCGCTCGATCCCGCGTTCCTGCGGCGGCTCCGGTTCGTGGTGCTGTTTCCCTTTCCCGGTCTCGAGCAGCGCGAGGCCATCTGGCGGGGGGCGTTTCCGTCTGCCACGCCCATGGAGCGACTCGACTTTGCGTACCTGGCGCGGTGGAACCTCGCGGGCGGGAGCATCCACAACGTCGCCCTGGGCGCGGCGTTCCTGGCTGCCAGCGCCGGGACGGTGGTGAGCATGCCCCTGGTCTTTGAGGCGGCCCGCCAGGAGTTCCGCAAGCTCGAAAAAACAGTCAGCGAGAGCGATTTTCGTTGGCAACCGCCGCCGAACCCGTTAACTTAATGAAATTCAACGTCCTTCTCTGGTCGTCGTCAATCCAGCGGGATTGTGCCATGTCTCGAGCCGCATCCCATCTCGCCAAGCAAACGGCCAAGCCTTCTCCGGACAAGGCCGGCATCGTGCACCGCGCCTGTGCCTGCGGGAGACGCCACACAGGCATTGGCCCGTGCACGGAGTGTCAAAAGAAGCGCGTGGCGCGGCTGTCATCTGATGCCCGCCGGGTCGGGAAGAACGGGCCGGTCCCGCCCCTGGTACGGGACGTGCTTCGCACGCCCGGCGTGCCTTTGAGTGCTCCGGTGCGCGCGACGTTCGACGCCCGGTTCGGGCGCGATTTCAGCCGGGTCCGCGTGCACACCGACGCCCGCGCGGCGGCCGCGGCGGCGGCCATCGAGGCCAGGGCGTTCACGGTCGGCCGTCACATCGTCTTCGGAGCCGGCGAATTCGCGCCCGATCGCCCCGAGGGAACCCACCTCCTGGCCCACGAGCTGACGCATGTCGTCCAGCAAGACCAGACCTCCAGCCTCGTGCCCGAGCATCTCGAACTTGCTCCCTCGAGCGATCCGGCCGAACAGGAGGCCGTGGCAGTCGCCGATCGATTCATGCACGGCGCGGCAGCGACGCTCTCGAGCGAATCGATTGCCCAGGAGATCACGTCTTCCGGGTCAGGCCCCACCGTCCAGCGGACGGATCGACCGTCGTCGACGCCCACGCCGACGCCGACTCCCTCGCCCTCATCCACTCCGACCGTAAAGCCTCCGGAGAACGGCGTCTGCGGCCCTAATTTGACCAAGCCGATCAGCGCCGCCATCAAGATGACTCAGCATACCTTCAAGGATATCTGGACTCCGGACCAGCGCGATGAGGCCTGCAACGGCATCATCAACCTGAAGACGGCGGCCACCGCCTGGGACATCCCCGAGCTGCACCACCAGGAATGGATCGAGGACTACAGGCCGGAGTGCGCCACCTGGACGACCTATCCGCGGTGCGGCTGGTTCACCAGCGACCCGGACTTCAAGACCGACCGCCAGATCGCGGCCTCGATCACGATCGACAACTCCTGCCACCTGGCCGGTTCGGTCAATTACGTAATTTATGGTGTTATGTGCAAGCTTTGCTACGACGAATACGACCGCCGCTATGGAGAGGCCGTCTCGAGGATGGCGAAGACGCCACTCTACCACCCGTTCGACATGCTCAGAGCGAGTAGTGACCAGGACACCATGGACACGTTCCGCAGCCAGTATACGGAAAACATGATGCTGGCGAGCATCTGGGCGTACAAGGGGCACATCCTGTTCATCCGCAGTGCGTCCGGCAATTACGACGCGGCCAAGCGCTGGGCCTCTGCCGGCTACAACGGCTGGCCCGGCGGCGCCACGACGCCCACGCCCGATCGTGCCAAGTGCGCCGTCCCCTGCCCGCTGGCCTACGGGAGCCGGGGCACGCAAACGGGAGACTTCCACGTCAACTGGTATCCCCACGGCTGGACCGACGCGGCGCTCGGACCCTGAGCGTCCCACCGCAGGCGACCCTGACTGGCTCGGGTGTCCCCGGATTCGCGACGAACTCGATCCACCCAGTCCCGCCCCGCGCACCGGGTCAAAGCGAACTTCCCAAGGGGGCGTGGCCTTGGGTATCGAAGGAGGGCACCGTGGCGCGTGCTGCTCGTGCTCGTGGGCCGTATTTTGTCCAGTTCCTTGACCCAGTCCTTCGGGCGCTTAAGGAATTGGGTGGCTCCGCACGCCCCGGCGAGGTCGTCGAGGTGGTCGCTAAGCGTAAGAACATCCCCGAAAGCCAGAGGCAGGAGACGCTGCAGAGCGGTGCCCTTCGGTTCGACAATCAGATCGCTTTCGCTCGCCAGTACCTTGTGTGGGCGGGCTACCTCGACTCCTCGAAGCGCGGCGTCTGGACTCTAACCGAGAAGGGCCTGACTTGCCCCGGT
Source organism: Isosphaeraceae bacterium (assembly GCA_049579985.1). Lineage (GTDB taxonomy): Bacteria > Planctomycetota > Planctomycetia > Isosphaerales > Isosphaeraceae > Aquisphaera. Next base: position 3,768 of record JBAUOX010001351.1, read on the forward strand.
CTGACCGATGCCGAGGGACTCCGCCTGTACAAAGAACAGCACGCTCTACATTCCTCCGGGGCCCGCAGGGAGGATGGAGAGGCTGACGAAGGCGACTCATCCCCCGAGGAACCTCCCGAAGGCTACAAGGAGAACTTGCTCGCCCTACTCCGGCAACTGCCACCGGGCGGTTTTGAGCGACTCTGTCAACGGATACTGCGAGAGTCGGGCTTCGAGCAGGTAGACGTCACAGGACGCAGCGGCGATGGCGGAATCGATGGCATCGGGATCGTGAAGGTAAACCCGTTCGTAACGTTCAAAGTCCTGTTTCAGTGTAAGCGTTATGCGGGCGGAGTAGGTGCGGGCCATGTCCGGGACTTTCGCGGATCGATGCAGGGGCGGGCGGATAAAGGCATTATCATAACAACGGGTACATTCACCAAAGATGCGAATGCAGAAGCGGTTCGTGATGGTGTGCCGCCGATCGAGTTGGTGGATGGCAGTCAGTTGGTGGAGCTATTGAGGGAATTGGAGTTGGGGCTGTTGCCTCGAACGACTTACGACGTCGATACGGCTTTCTTCGAGCAGTACCGGGGGCAGTCCTAACCTCCGGGTGGTCCCGCCGGTTGCGAAGACGCACCTTTCACTTCAAGTGGAGCCGGCGGGGTCTGACCACGCGCTCCCATGACCCCACGCTCCCACGCCATGCGATCACCTGATGCGGAACGTCAACCGCCGCACCAAGGGTGTGTTGCCGCCGGTCAAGCTGCCGCAGACGATGCGGGACATGCTGATGCGGGATAAGGAACGCGAGGATGAAGGGAGCTGGATAGAGAAGCCACGCGGGCGGCACCCCATTTGTGCGTTGGACCTTTTCCCCAAGGGATGACCGGCCTCAAAGTCGTGCCCGCCGCAAGCGGTCCGATAATCGGAACTTATGTTAGGTTGACCCGCCCGCAAAGACGGTAAGACTTGGCAAAATCCCCCGGTCATGGTAATGTGAGACAAAGGAGCATAATGAAATGACTATCCATTTACCTCCAGATATCGAAAGCTCGATTCAGGCCGCCGTCCATAGCGGCCGGTATGTCTCGCTCGATGAGGCCATGGCCGAAGCCGCGTCCTTGCTCCTCCAGCGGCTCGAGCAGGAGCAGACCCGCCAGCACGTCGCCCCGGCTTATGCCCCGACTGACAGGCCGGCCACTTCACTCAAGCGGAAACCGCTTTGGGAGCGTGCTGCCGAACTGCGTAGGAGCATCCCCGAGGAAGAATGGGCCAAGCTTCCGGTCGACGGAGCGGAGCAGCTCAACCATTACATCTACGGATCACCCAAGCGGCCGACTTCATGAAGAAAGTCTTTGCCGACGCCCAATATTTCGTCGCTCTTATCAATGACAAAGACCAGAGCCACCCGGTCGCACTGGCAATAAGCCAGACGTTGCATGGGGTAACGGTCGTCACCACCGAGGAAGCGTTAAGCGAAGTGCTGGCATACTTCGCCGAGCGTGGCCGCTATCTGAGGATGGTCGCCGCCGCCTACGTGGATGATATCCTGAGCGACCCGGACATGATGATCCGCCCGCAATCCCATCAATCTTTCCTTGACGGTTTTGCCCTCTACAAAGCCCGCCCCGACAAGGGTTATAGCCTGACGGACTGCATTTCGATGGAAGCGATGCGGTACGAAGGCGTCAGCGAAATCTTGACGCATGATAGTCATTTCACGCAAGAAGGATTTTCCGTCCTGCTCTAATCGATCCGCCGTCAAGCAAACCTCGGTCTGGGTGTCAGACTTGGGGAGTTAGAGTAGTCGGTAGTCAGTACGGCGATCTCGACTTCCAGGGTGGTGATCTGCTCGCCCGCTCTCTCGGCTCTGATCCTCCACTGCTCGCGGCTCCTGGTCAGGTGGGCAAGGCGGTTCTTGTAGCCTTTGACGGTGGCCTTGAGGTCTTTGTACTTGCTCTTCCACCCGTCTCGGCTCATGCGGAAGAAGCGGCTCAAAGCGTCGGGCGGGCTCGAGTAGTCCTTGCGCGTTTGAGCCGAAGGCGCTTCCACGGTGGCTTCCATGCCTATCTCCTCTTGCTGATTGGTGGGGACCACTCTCCCATCGCCCGAGCGCAACAGAACCGATAAGATCTCACGAGGCGGTTTGGCCAGGTCCAGGCCAACCTTGCAGCGTGCCATCCTCACCCCACGCACGGAATCGACCCGGCCTTGCTCATGAGCCAGCCGATCCATCGCGCAGCCGATCTTACCGACGTGGGCATCGGCCTGATTCGCCGAGGCGGCGACTTCCTGGTCCGCCGCCGGCCGGAGGGAACGGTTTACGCCGGCTACTGGGAGTTCCCCGGCGGCAAGTGTGAGCCCGGCGAGACGCCGGCCCAGACCACGGCCCGGGAATGCCGGGAAGAGACCGGGTTGGAGGTCGTGGTCGGGCGGCTGCGGCGGGTCATCGAGCACAGCTATCGCCACGGCCTCGTCAGGCTCTTCTTCTTCGACTGCGTCCCCGCCGATCCCGCCGCGGAGCCCGCAGCCGATTCGGGCTCCCGCTGGGTCCCGGCCATACAACTCTTGAGCTTACGCTTTCCCGAGGCCAACGAGCCGCTGCTGGAAGAGCTGAGCAAGCAGTGAGCAGTGAGCAGTGGCCAGTGACCGATAACCAGCAACCAGCAACCACTTCTCGATCAGACGCGCTCCGGATTGTTCGGAAAGTCTGGGGCGCGATCGACGACGTTGTCGATCAGGCCGTACTCGCGAGCCTCTTCGGGACCCATGAAACGGTCGCGGTCGGTGTCTTCCTGCAACCTCTCGAGCGTCTGGCCGGTGTGCCGCTGGTAGATCTCGTTGAGCTGTTTCTTCATGCGGATGAACTCTTCCGCGTGGATCAGGATCTCGGTCGCGGTCCCCTCCATGCCGGCAAGAGGCTGGTGGATCATGATCCGGCTATGCGGCAAGGCATTCCGCTTGCCCTTGGCGCCGGCGGCCAGCAAGAGCGAGCCCATGCTGGCGCACTGGCCGATGCAGTAGGTGGCCACGTCGCACGGGACCCACTGCATGGTGTCGTAGACGGCCAGGCCCGCGGTCACGCTTCCCCCCGGGCTGTTGATATAAAGATGAATGTCGGCCTTGGCGTCTTGATGGGCCAGAACGAGCATCTGGGCCACGATCAGGTTGGCGACGGTATCGTCGATCGACGTGCCCAAAATGATGATGCGGTCCTGCAGCAGGCGGGAGTAGATATCCATCGCCCGCTCTTCGCGACCGCTCCGTTCGATGACGATCGGAACCAGTGGCATGGGTGAATAGCCCTTGAAAAAAAGCCGGCAGCCGGGGCGGTCCAGGAATGATCGGTGTACAGCCATCCGAGAAACCCCTGGCGTGATGGCCATCCGGCCGAAGCGCCGGAAAGCCGCCCGGCCCGGCCTGGCGAGGGGATCGGGACGCTGGTCGGTTCAGGTCACTTGAGCTCGGTTCCCGGCGGCGAGGTTGATACCACGCTCGTGCCCGGTCCCTTCTCACTGGCGGCGATCCGTCCCACCACTTCATCAACGAGGCCGTACTCCTTGGCCTGCATGGCGGTCAGGTAGCGGTCGCGCTCGGTGTCTCGGGCGATCCGCTCGATCGGTTGACCCGTGTGGCGTGCGAGGACTTCATTGATGACCTGACGGCTCTTGACGATCTCCTCGGCCTGGATCTCGATATCCGAGACCTGCCCGCCAACCTGTCCGTAGGGTTGATGAATCATGATCTTGGAATGCGGCAGCGAGAAGCGGCGGCCCTTGGAGCCGCCTGCCAGCAGGACCGCGGCGCCGGACGCGGCCAGGCCGATGCAGTAGGTGGCCACGGGGCACTCGATGAACTGCATCGTGTCGTAAATGGCCAGCGTGCTGCTGACGCTGCCGCCGGGGCTATTGATGTAAAAGCTGATGCCCTGCGTCCGGTTCTCATACTGCAGGTACAGGAACTTCATCACGGCCATATTGGCAGCGGCGTCGTTGATAACCCCCTCGAGGAAGATGATCCGGTTCTCGAGGAGCAGGTCGCCCAAGGTCATCTGCCGCTGCCGGGCGTAGTCGCGGTAGCGCTGCAGTGTAGGGTCCGCGAGAGGATAGTCAAGAGGCATGGAACAGTCCTGGGTTAACAATACCCGGGCGATCGAAGCCGGATCGATCGGTCGATCGCTGAGGGCCGGGGCAGAGGAAGATTTCCGATCACAACAAAGCTAATGGACGGCCACGACGAGGGGCGCCCGCTGTGCCACTTCACCGGAACCAAGCCGGTCGGCTCCGGCCTGTTCCGGGACGGCCGGGCAAGGTCAGGAATAGCGATCACTGCCCCGCGGCATCCGACGCCGCGGCATCCGACTCCACGGCCGGTGAGGCGGACTGGTCCACGGTTTCGACGGCGGTCTCGATCTCGTCGAAATGAACGTCCTCGATCTCGACAAACTTGAGAATGTGGGCCAGCGCCTTGCGCTCCAGGATCTGGGTCGCGAGGACGTCGCCCAACCCTTCCTTCTCGACCCGAGCCCGGATTCGCCGGATACTCTCGTCGGTACGCGCGGCCATCGACTCGATTTCCAGCTCGATGTCCTCCTCTTCGACCTTGATGCCCTCCGCCTCGGCAATTCGTGCCAGGATGAAGAACTCCTTGAGCGAACGGAGGGTCATCTCGTGGGCATTGGCGCGGATCTCGGCCTCGCGGGCCCGGATGTCACTATCCGAGAAGCCTTGCTGTCGCAACTCCATGGCGAGTCTGGTCGTCGTGCTCTTCTCCTGGCGCGAGACCAGATCCGCGGGCAGCTCGAAGGGGGTTGCCGCGATCAGGGCATCGAGGATCTGGCGGCGGATCGTCTGCTTCTGCAGCGACTCATTCTGCCGCTTGAGCGATTCGTGGACCGCCTCGCGCAATTCCTCCAGATTGTCGAAGCCGATCGACTTCAGGAACTCGGGATTGATCTCGGGCAGCCGGATCTGCTTGAGGTCATTCACCGCGATCTTGACGTTGACCGACTTGCCCCGCAAGTTCGGGTCCGCCATGGCCGTACCGAGCTTGGCTTCGACCTCCCGGGCCTCGCCCGGCTTGATGCCTTCCAGGGCAGCGCCGATCCCCGGGACATGACCGTCCTGGAACCGAAGTTCCGGCTGCAACCGGAACTGGATCTCCTTGACCTCGTTGAGCACGCTACCGTCGGGCTTCAGAAACGTGAGGTCGGCCGTGAGATAATCGCCGATCCTGGCTGCCCCCTCGAGCTTGGGAACGATTTGCGCATAGCGCTCAAGGAATCGCCCGAGTTGGGCTTCCACATCCTGGTCGCGAATCGCCTTGATCGGCCGCTTGACCTTCAGATCTTTGTACTCGGCGGCCGCGAACTCGGGCCGAACCTCCACGTCCATCTCGAATGTCATCGGGCCATCGTCGGGAAGTGTGATCGCCCCGACATCGAGCTTGGGTTGGACAATCGGGTTGAGCTGGTAATCCTCGTCAATCTGCTCGAGAGAGGCCATCAAGAGCGCCGACTTGACCTGATCGGCGACTTGCTTGCGAAATCGTTTGACAACAAGCTGCCGGGGAGCACGGCCGGGCCGAAACCCTGGAACCTGGGCGTCGCGCTGAAAGTTACCCAGCGATTCCTCGAACTGACGCTCGATCTCGGGTCTTGGGACCGTAACCTTGAGGTGCTTCTTACAAGGTCCGACATCTTGAATACGGACGTCGAGCTCGAGCTTTCGCTTGGCCTTGGCTTCAGCTTCCTCACCCTGCCCGGAGAATTCATCGCCGGGCTGATCGGTCACCGAGACCGAGGTATCGCGTTCATCTCCGCCGTTACTCATCTGGGGCTTTCCCTCGGTTCACATCTGGTGGGACGGCTTGGTCCGCCATCACGCAACCAACGCGCTCGAGCGAAAGCGGCCAGCCCAGAGGCAACACACCAAAGCGGGAGATGGGATTTGAACCCACGACAACCACGTTGGCAACGTGGTGCTCTACCCCTGAGCTACTCCCGCGGATCTCGATGCAGCCGGTCAAGAACCGGTCCTTGGCGTCCTGGTAAGGACCCGGCATCGATGACTTTCCTAGTATAGAGTTGTCACCCCGGATTGCAAGACGCTTGCGCCGAATGGCCCTGGCAAAACGGCCCGAGAACGACAGCCGGCTATGGCTTTCTATTTGCGTGTCCGGGGCCAAACGGGTAGCTTGAATTGACGACGACTTCATGTTCCTCTGTGCCCGTTCTCGTCCCCACAAGCGTCACGCTCAGCAAGCCAGTCGGGATAGCCCAGATCATGAATTACGCTCTCCAGGTCGTGCGAGGCCGCAGCGAGGCAAACACGCTGAGGTTGATGGATGGAGTCAACAGTATTGGCCGCCACGATGATTGCCAGATCCGGATCCGATCCTCGCAGGTCAGCCGCCGTCATTGCCAGCTTTTCGAGGAGGGAAACAGGCTCATCCTACGGGACCTGGGCAGCTCCAACGGAACCTTTGTCAACGGCAAACGAGTGCTCGGGCAGCAGACCCTCAAGCCCGGAGATGTTCTGACCATCGGCTCAGTGACCCTGCAAGTGGGTCTGCTTGGCGCGGCACCCAAGTCGGCGGCAGCCTCGCCTGCACCCCAACCGGCAGCCAGTGACACCGCCGAGGTGACTGCTCTGCCGGTCGCCGAGGATGATTTTGAAATGGAACTGGAGGAGGGCGAGGAGGAGTTCGAGGTTGCACTCGACAATGAGCCGGATCACATGGATATCATCCCCTTCGACGACGAACCGCCTCCAAGTCAGCCGTCCAAAGCCGCAAAGCCGGCGACCGCGGTGCAAGATCAGATGGATAAAGCCAAAGGGTCGGCCGAACCCGCCGATGTCGCCGAACCAGCGGCCAAACCGCAGTCTGCTGACGAGGAGGATGCTGTTGTTCAGTTCCTCATGGACCTGAAGCTCGACGAAGACGATTGATACGCGGCCTGGATACCATCTGAGAACAAAACCGGTGATCGCGCCGGCGAGTCGTTTCCGGTGTACGGCTAAACTAACCGGGTGCTGAAAAGCTTACGGACGGGCCGATGCCCCGTGCCTGGATTGTTGTGCCCCGAGGAACGCTGACGAAATAACTTCCCGATATCACAAATTGGGCAAGATGCGATAGTTCCACCGCGGCAGGACTGTATCTCGGACCAGGTTCACGGCGTCCTTGGTGGCTTGGCCCACTTTTCTGCCGAT
>JBAUOX010001352.1:0-3528 GCA_049579985.1 Isosphaeraceae bacterium
GCAGCCCATTCGTAAGCCTTTACCGGCTCGCTCGATGACTGTCGACAGTTATCGGCTGGCTTCTCTTGTCCACCTTGCAAAGGATGGCGGTGGCATCCCCGTCATTGTCCGCCTGGACGATTGGTGACGATTCTTCGGATATCGCCACGAGATTTGCCCAAGTAACACCATAAATGGTTGACTTGCGATCTCTTACGACATTCGAACAGAATCGGCTCTGAGTTCCGAATCCGCCTGGGCGATGGCATAGTATGGGGGTGCCGGAACCGTGTCAATCGAAGCTTTGGCGAGCGGGGGTGGAGGGGTGGATATCCGCAACTACACTGGTGAACGGCTACCTTCGGGGTAATCTGCCTTGTCGTGGGGCTAGTCTATCTGACATATTCCGATGGGGACTTTGCGCGGAAGTACAGCCATCGGTCGTAAACGGAGCGGAGAAATGTCCACTGCCGTAGAGACACTGAAGACAGTACTCGCCGAGTTGACGGTGGAGGAGAGGTCCGAACTGGCTCGCTTCCTCGTCGATTCGATCGATCCGGAGGGGAGCACCGACGTGGAAGACGCGTGGGACAGTGAGCTAGCCCGGCGGGCCGACGAGATACGTGCTGGGAAAGCCAGTGGCAAACCAGCCGCGTTGGTCTTCAGTCAGCTTCGAGAGAAGCACCAGTGAAGCCCGTCCTTTTCCATGCGGCTGCGGAGGCGGAACTGCATGATGCGATTGCCTTCTACGAGTCACGACGCGCTGGGCTCGGTCTTTCTTTCCGATCCGAAGTGGAGCACGTCGTCGATCTGATCCAGCAACATCCGGATCGTTGGGCGGGCTACAAGAACACAGCCTACCGGAAGTGCTCACTCGACCGTTTCCCATTCAACGTCTTTTATCTCGAGCTCGAGGATGTGATCTGGATTGCTGCGCTCGCACACCAGAAGAGGAAGCCGGGATACTGGCTTCACCGTGAAACCCTATGATCGTCGAATCAAACGAGAGCAGAGCTGCGCCGGCCGATTACTCGGCGACCATAGCGGCGGGGTCACACCCGTTCCCATTCCGAACACCGCCGTTAAGCCCGCCGGACCCATGAGAGTGCTTTGGCGCGAAAGTCGGTTATCGCCGGAATCTTCCACCCCAAGCCGCCCCGGACTTCCCTCCAGAGATCCGGAGCGGCTTTCTTGCCGCTCGGACAAGCCGCCAGGAAATCGAGAAGAGTTGTAAGAGAAGTTGGCCGGACGTAGGATAAAATCAGCGACGGTTCGCCGAGAGCTTCCAGGGGTCAATGTGATGCCCGCGCGTGATCGATATCACGACCAAGTCAAGAACGCCTTGATCAGGGATGGTTGGACGATCACCCACGACCCGCTCCACGTCAGGTGGGGAAAGAAGGATATGTATGTCGACCTTGGGGCGGAGCAAATCCTCGCTGCCGAGAAAGGCTCGCGGAAGATCGCGGTCGAAGTGAAGAGCTTTCTCGGACTCTCGGAACTGGCGGATCTTGAGCAAGCGATCGGACAGTACACGGTCTATCACGAGGTCCTCTTCCGTGTCGAACCCGACCGTACCTTGTTTCTGGCTGTTGACGAGGAGGCGTACGTCAACCTGTTCGAGGAGCCGATTGGCAAACTGCTGGTGGACAGTTGCCGCATTCAGTTGATTGTATTTGACCCGCATACGGAGACGATCCGGCAATGGATAGCACAGAATCCGATCGCCAGTTGATCGAGTCGATCCTTCGGGAGTATGCCCGGATTCCCTATGCCCACGGCGACGTCCAGATTCAGACAGTCTTTGACCGGGAGCAGGATCATTATTTGTTGATGCTCGTGGGATGGGACGGAATTCGTCGCGAACATGGCTGCCTGGTGCAAGTCGATATCATCGGCGGCAAATTCTGGATCCAGCGAGACGGGACAGAGCGCGGCATCGCGCAGGAGCTGCTCGACGCAGGAGTGCCCAAAGACCGGATCGTGCTGGCGTTCCGCTCGCCGGCGAAGCGTCAGTTGACGGACTTCGCAGTCACGTAGACGAAGAGCAGATCCTCCTTGGCAGCAGCCCTGAATTCTGGAAGCTGATTGAGGAGAGTCGGGGCCAGAAAACCATCGGTCGTGAGGAACGCGAACGGAGACTGGGACAAGTGCCTTGATCGTCGGCACGGTTCAATCGAAGAACTTTCTTGATGATGCAGAGTAATCCAGCTCGTTTCGAGCATGTGAACAGCTTCACCAGGGGTATGCCTCATCATGAGCCCGCTTCGGGATGTCGAAACGCTCCTCTCGAAGCTGAGCCGGGCCGAGAAGGCCCAGGTCTTGCAGTGGGTGGTGCGCGATCTGGGTGATGCATTCCCTGGAATCGAGACCAATGTCGAGGTCTGTGGGGGCGAACCCTGCATCGTGCGTACACGAGTCCCGGTCTGGTTGCTGGTTCAGGCCAGGAGACTCGGGGCCAGTGAAGCCCAGTTGCTGGACAGCTATCCCTCCTTGAGAGCTGAGGACTTGGCCAACGCATGGGCCTTCGAGCGGGCGCATCGCGGCGAGATCGAAGAACAAATCGCCGAGAACGAGAACGCTTGAGGATCAACCCATGGCCCGGATCTATGCCAACGAAAACTTTCCTTTCCCCGTGGTCGAGGAATTGCGGCGGTTGGGACACGACGTGGTGACCTCGCTCGAGAGCGGCAACGCCGGCCGAGCCGTTCCCGATCCCGAAGTCCTGGCCTTCGCCGTCTCCCGGCAGCGAGTTCTCGTGACCCTCAACCGCCGCCACTTCATTCGTCTCCACCGCGGAAACAGCAGCCATTTCGGTATCATCGCTTGTACCTTTGATCCTGCATTTGAGGCGCTTGGCCGGCGCATCCACGACGCCTTGATCCAGCGGCCAGACATGAGCGGGCAACTCGTGCGAATCAACCGTCCGGGTTGAGCAAGCGATCCGACCGCAAGATGCGTGGTCCAGGATCGAGCTATCGCGAGCGCGGCGGTCGGTCGGTTGCGTTTGGGCGATCCGCGTTCAGGGATTTGGCATCGAGAGGCTTCAAGCTCTACAATCAAGGATCGAAAATCATGCCGAGTTTCCCTTGACGTCCCACGAAAGGAACGAGAGCGTTGCCGCCCAAACTCAAGATCGTTGCCGAAGAGATCCTGATGTGCGGCCTGAAGTCGATGCCAGTTGCCGGGAAAGCGTTCGAGGTGATCGACGCGGTCCGGTCGCGACACTCCATGCTGGCACACGGCGAGCGGTTGGAGGAGATCGAGCGGCAGATGAGCCGCGTGGATCGCCGGCTCCGTGATCTGGTGGAGGAGGAGATCCGGATGACGCTACAGCGGCTGGGAGAGCCGGCGCTGGACGGCCCCGCCCTCACATCCGAGATCCGGAACCTGAGGTCCATCCAGCAGCAGGGCTGGGAGCCGACGCTGTTCGAGGGTCTGTTGCGGAACAGCTCGCACTGGAACGAGCTCAAGAGCCGTCCGCAGCACTACGGCCGGGTGCTGGAGGCGCAGGCCATGATCGATCCCGATGGGATCCACGTGCTGATC
>JBAUOX010001353.1:0-1751 GCA_049579985.1 Isosphaeraceae bacterium
CCCATGCGCTGTTCCAGCCGCACGGGGCTCCAGGGGATATCGAAGTTGATCATGAACCAGCAGAACTGGAGGTTGATCCCTTCTCCGGCCGCCTCGGTCGCGGCCAGCACCTGGGCCTGCTCCGTGAAATCGCGCTCGGCATGGATCCGCGTGCCGGGCGTGTCCCTGTCGCCGATCTTCATGCCGCCGTGAATCTGCGTGACCGAGAGCCCCCACTCGCGAAGCTTGCCAAGAGGCCGGTTGTCCTTCCCGTCGCCCACCAGGAAGTCGAGCGTGTCCTTGTGCTCGGTGAAGATCAGCAGCTTCATGCGCCGATCCTCGAAGATCCCGTGCTCGGTCAGGACGCTGCGCAGCTTGGAGATCTTGGTACCGTCTTTTGTCTCGAGACCCTTGGCCTGGGCAATCAGGGCGGTCAGCCGGGCGATTTCCTCGCGGAGCACGACGGGGTCAACGGAGACGACCTCTTCTTCCAGTCGTTCGAGCAACTCGCTCTGCTCGTCCTCCGGCAGCTCGTCGAAGTCATCGGGTATGCGGCGTTCGATACGTTTGCGGCGATAAGCTTCCGGATCCTTCAGGATCTCCTCGCGGCGCTCCTTCATCCGTTCCAGGGACCGGCGTACCGCGTAGACGCTGGAGGCCATCCGGCGCTGAAGCATCGCCATGATGAAACCGACAGCCCGGCCGGCTGCCGAATCGTCGGCCGAAGCCCGGATCGACTGTTCCTCGACGAAGGTCGTCAGGGCATCGTAGAAGTCGAATTCCTCCTCGTTCAACTCGAAGGTGGAGGTTTTGACCTCCCGCTTGGTGAAGAGCTTCTTGACCTTTCCGGTCTCCGGGTGTGGAAACGAGACCAGCGCTTCCTTGGTGCGCCGGAGGTAAAACGGTGCGCTCCCGCGCCGCATGGCATCTTCGAGGCTTCGGATGTTGCCGTAAACGTCGCGGTCCAGGAGTGCTAGGAACAGGCAAAAGTTTTCCGGGTCGCCCTTGTGCGGGGTTGCCGTCATCAGCAGGTAGTGGTCGGTCATGTACGAGAGCGATTCACCGAGACGATAGGCCAGCGTTTTCTTGTCGTCGGCGTAGGCACTCATCTTGTGGGCCTCGTCCACGATCACGAGGTCCCAGTGCGACCGGAGCAAGCTCTCCTTGGCATCTTCGATGCGCGAGACCCATGAAATCGACGTGACGACCTGATCTCGGTCCTGCCAGGGATTCTGGCCGTAGGTGTTGCGAAGGGTTTCCCCGCGAATGACCTCGAAGTTTTCGCGGAACTTGTCCTTCAGCTCACGTTGCCACTGAAACGTGAGGTTGGCCGGAGCGACGACCAGAGTGCGTCGAACAAGGCCCCGGGCCTTCAGCTCCTTGAGCAGCAAGCCAGCCATGATGGTCTTGCCAGCGCCCGGGTCGTCGGCCAGGAGAAAGCGGATTCGTGGAAGCTTCAAAAAGTAGTCGTAGACCGCCTCGAGCTGGTGGGGGAGGGGATCGACGCGGGCAATCGAGAGCGAGAAGAACGGGTCGTATTCGTAGGCCAGCCCAAGACGATGGGCCTCAATGCCAAGTCGGAACAGGGCCGGGTCCCCATCGAAGCTTTCGTGTACCGGGGAGCATCGAAGCTGAGAGAGCTGAACGGGTGTGAGAACCGGATCGCGCACCAGGCCGGTCTTGCACCCCTTGCCAATCAACTTGATGGAGTCGCCGAGTGCGACAACTGCCAGAACCTCGACCGGCTCCGGCAGCAGAGGCCCACTGATCAC
>JBAUOX010001354.1:0-2217 GCA_049579985.1 Isosphaeraceae bacterium
CGTCCAGTCCGTCCACCAGCTTCCGTCGTGGCGGGTCGCCGCCTGGAGCCATTGGCGCGGGCCGGCGGCCTGCGGGCCGGGCCCCGTGACCCAGTAGGTCCCCTTGCCGCCCGGCGGGTTGACGATCCCCGCGATATGACCGCTGGAGGCCAGCGCGAAACGCACGGCGCCGCCGAAGAGCTGGGTGATGCGCCAGGCGGCGTCCCACGGCACGATATGGTCCTTCTCCGCGCCGACCGCATAGGCGTCCAGTTGGATGCGGCCAAGGTCGATCGCCTCGCCCTTCAGGCGGACCTTGCCGGGCTTGATCAGGTTGTTCTCGAGATACGTATTGCGCAGGTACCAGCCATGGGCGGCCCCGGCCATCCGGGTGCCGTCGCTGTTCCAGTACAGGAGGTCGAAGGCCGGCGGCTTGTTGCCCATCAGGTAGTTGTTGACGACGTTGGCCCAGATCATGTCGTTTGGGCGCAGCAGGCTGAACATGTTGGCTGTCTCCCGGCTGTCGAGGTAGCCGCGCTCCAACATCTGCTGCTCGATGAAGTCGATGGACAGTTCGCTGATGAAGACCGCGGTGTCACCGACCCTCGAGAAGTCCTGCAGCGAGACCATGAAGGTCGCCGAGCCGAACCGGCCGTCGCCCCGAGCGGCCAGCCAGGCCAGCGTCAAGGTCAGCAGCGTGCCGCCGATGCAGTAGCCCATCACGTTCACGGTGTCGCCGCCGGTGATCGCGCGCACGACCTCGCTGGCCTCCAGCGGACCGAGGTCCATGTAATCCTCGATCGTGATGCCGGCCATCGACTCGTCCGGGTTCTTCCAGGAGATGATGAAGACGGTGAAGCCCTGCTCGACCAGGTACCGCACCATGCTGTTCTTCGGCTGCATGTCGAGGATGTAATACCTGTTGATCCAGTGCGGTACGATCAGCAGCGGGGTCGCGTGCACGGTCGCTGTCGTCGGCGCGTACTGGATCAGCTCGATCAGCCGGTTGCGGTGGACCACCTTGCCCGGCGTCAGGGCGAGGTTGCGACCCGGCGCGAAGGCCGTCAAATCGACGATGCTGAGACGGCCTTCCTTCAGGTCGTTCAGCAGGTTGCGCGCCCCATCGGCGAGGCTGGCCCCGCCGGTCTCCATGGCCCGGCGCAGGGCGTCGGGATTAGACACCAACAGCAGCGCCGGGCTCATGGCATCGACGAACTGGCGCAGGTGGAAGTTCAGGCGCTGCCGCTCCGCCTCATCCATGCCCTCGATTTCGCCCTCTTTCAGCAGCCAGTCCGAGGCCAGCAGGTACAGCTCCTTGAGGGTGCGGTAGATCGGGTTGTTGCGCCATTCCGGCGCCGCGAACCGCTTGTCGGACGGGGCCGTCGCCGGTCCTTGGGACTGGTCAGTGCCGGCCATGCCCCACCAGCGCTGGCCCGCCTCGTTCCAGGCGTCCATGGTGGAGCGCCAGAGCGTCATGTACAGGTCCGCGCCCGAGGCCATGGCCTTCTGGGGCTTTCGCAGGGAGTGCAGCCAGACGGTGCGCAGCGCACGAGTGATCTCCGCCCAATCGATCGGCACGACCTTGCGCAGCGGATTGACGTTCCACATCTGGTCGATGGAGCCCAGGAGTGGGTCCTTGGCGATGATGTCGTTGAACTGCTTCACGCCACCGGCCAGCATTTTGTCGATGAGGTCGTGGGGCGTCACTTGCCACCAGGGTTTGTCGGAGTCGATCCAGTCCCGGGCGGCGCCGAAATAGCGCTCCATCCAGGGCATCCACGGGCCCAGCATCATGTCGGGCCGCGGCGGGCCGGAATCGGCGTCGCTGCTCCCCTGTGTCCCACCTCCCGACGGAACCTCGTCCTGCCGCAGCATCTGCTGCCGGCGTTCCTCATTGGTCCTCTCGGTAGCCATGACGTCTCCTCCGAATCTTCGTTCGCCATCCCCGCCGGTGGACTCGTGCGTTGCGCACCCTCTCTTGTCCTTGACAAGTTGAGTTGGCGATGCCGGCGAGGTCGCGAGTCTGGCTCAGATAGCGATCGACCAGGGTGCCATTATGCATTATGGTCGATCGCCCAGCACAGATAGCCCGGATTTCTTACCAAGGGAATGAAATCGCGCTGCCTTCTGTATCGGCGGAAGTGTACCCCCCTTTTCCGCACATCTCCGAAAAATTTTTGTAGGCGCTCGCCAGTTGGTGCGCGGCCATCGGCCAGCCGGGGCGGCCCCGTCCGGCCC